>NZ_JAQNCQ010000329.1:0-22125 GCF_028368005.1 Geitlerinema sp. CS-897
ATATTTGATGGCTCGTTTCGGCGCTATCCCCTTCTCTCGCTATCGCATTGTTCAGGGGACGCACCTCAACTCACCGCCGCTTCACCACCCCCTAACCGCTTCGCGGTATAGGCGGAGTACTGCGACGGATCTTGATAGCAGTATGACTTCGTTTGCGGCTTGTTTTCAGAATAGATCGTTACGAAATGGAGTTTTCAGCCGATCTGTTTCCGCAAACCATTTAGGATTGCTATACTGGGGATCTCCAAGATACCGGGGATCTGGATTGAGTCCCAATACAGATTTTATGTGTGTCACGAAATCTCGTTCTAGGGGCTGGCTACAGGCATTTACCCTACACATCAAGATCGGAAGAGCTACAATTTAGATTTGCTAAAATTAGGTTCGATCTTATACGTTCGATCGCTCGAAATTTTCCTGCCGATCGGTTTCGATCGCAGCGAACTGTTTCGGATAAATGCGATCGCAGAAAAATAAAGTTCCGGCGGTGACGCAAACCGGAACAGCGAGAAGGTTGACGAGGGGAACGCTGACTAACGCCAAACAGACGAGACTGAAAGTTCCCGTCGCGGGAAAAAAACTGAAGGCAATTTTGAGTTTTTCGCGAAATCGCAAGCGACGGCGCTCGAGAGGAGAATCGAGAAAATCCAAGCACACTAAAGTCGCCGTAATCCCGATCCCGCCAAGACTGGCGATCGCCGTTCCAATTCCCGGAACGAAATTTAGAACGAGCAAAAATACCCCCAACCCAGCCGCTAAAACGAGTTTTTTGACCTCAAAAGCTAACGCTCGCCAAATATCTTTAACAATGGCGAGAGCGCCCCCTTCATAGGTGGGAAGTTTACCCGTTTTGAGTTTTTCTAACTGCTCTGAAAGCTGTCCGTACCAGGGCGATCCTAAAATTACACCGAATTGAACGAGTAGGAACCCCGTCAAAACAAACAATCCTAGGACTAACAAAATTTGCAAAAGGCCGCCGAGAACGTCTCCCGTAAACCCCAACCAACTCAACCAAGCTGGAAGGTTCGCAACCCAAGTTGCGATGCGGGTGTCGATCGCCCCCGTCAGATCGCGCACGTCTCGCAATCCCGGTAACAGCAATCCTACGTAAAGTGCAATTCCCACGACGATATTCGTCAAAATGGGAAAGACGACGTACCCCAGAAGTTTCGGCTTAGCCAGCAACAGGGCGATCGCCCGAAGCGGATATGTCGCCCCAGCAACCGCCCCCACGGGAACGTTTAAAATTCGAGAGAACCAGTTTTCGCCGCGTTCGTCAGTCATATGTTCGTCCGTTAAACGCGAACCACCCAACCATAGGGATCGTCGGTTTTAGCCGTTTTAATATCTGCGAGTTTCTTCAACAAAAGGTTGGCGTATTTACGATCGCCGATCGGGGGAAGTTGCAACTCGCGATCGCCCGTATGAATCGTATCGATATGAGCGATCGTTGCAGCCGTTCCCGCACCGAACGCTTCTTGTAACGTTCCGGCGTCGGCGGCTTCGAGCAGTTCGTCGAGAGCGATCGCTCGTTCCTCAACCGGAATTCCCCAATCTCGCAACAACGTCAACACGCTATCGCGGGTAATTCCCGGTAAAATCGTCCCCTGCAACGCTGGCGTCACCACAACGCCATCGATCGCGAAAAAGACGTTCATCGTTCCGCACTCTTCGATGTATTTGTGGTGAATGCCGTCGAGCCACAATACGTTATCGTAACCCCGGTGTTTGGCCTCGCGATCGGCTAGGAGACTCCCAGCATAATTTCCCGCCGCTTTCGCCGCTCCCGTTCCACCCGGAAACGCCCGCACGTACTGAGGGGCGATCGTGAGTTTGACGGGTTCGGCGTAATACGCCCCCACCGGACAAGTCATGATGGCCAGAGTATAGCGTTCCGACGGACGCAACCCGATCGATTCGTCTGTGGCGAAGTAAACTGGGCGAATATAGAGGGCGCTACCGGGGCGCGTAGGAATCCAGTCGGCGTCGAGGCGAATCAGTTGTTGCAACCCCTCCATGAAGATATCTTCGGGAATCGGGGGCATACACAACCGTTCGGCGGAACGATTGATGCGATCGAAATTCGCGCAGGGACGGAACAGTAACGGTTCGCCCTGGGGACTTTTATAGGCTTTCATCCCCTCGAACACTGATTGTCCGTAGTGCAGCGCCGAAATCGACGGCGACATCTCCAATTTACCGTAGGGTACAATTTTCGCACTCCAGGTTCCCCGTTCGACGGTAGCGACGAGCATATGGTCGCTAAACAGTTTCCCAAACGGGACGTTGTTAACGTCGAGTCCTCGCAGTCGAGGTTCTGAGGATTGCTCGATTTCGATCGAATAGGTTTGCGCTGCCATAGTGTGTCTTCTTTCCTCTCCGTGCCTCCGATGGGGGTTGTTTGGAGGACTACTGAATCCTTAATATAAGGTATCAAATCAGGAGACTGGAGGGGGAGCAGGGGAGAAAGGGAGAGGGGGAGAAACGGTCAACTGTTCCCACTGGTGACTGTTTTCACCGTTGACTGCTCACTGTAAAAGGCTGTTAACGATCGACATGGATTTTCGATTGGGATGTGCGGTTTGGGCGTATAAAGGCTGGCTGGCGGAATTTTTTCCACCGGGAAGCCGAAATCGCGATTTTTTGGCGCTATACAGTCGCCGTTTTCGCACCGTTGAGGGAAATACGACGTTTTACGCAGTTCCCGATGCGGCGACACTCGATCGCTGGGCGAACGAAACTCCAGAGGGGTTCGAGTTCTGTTTGAAACTCCCGCGATCGCTCTCGCATTCTGGGCTGCTGGAACCGCAAATCGACGCCACGCGGGAGTTTTTGCAACAAATGCAGCGATTGGGCGATAAACTCGGCCCGGTATTCGTGCAGCTTCCCCCCAACTACAGCCCCGAGTCTTTTGAGGATTTGACGGCATTTCTCAAGGCGGACTTTCCCCGAGTTCGTTTGGCGTTAGAGGTACGACATCGAGATTGGTTCGCCGAACCTCACGCGCAAAGTCTCGACGCCCTATTGCGAGAGTTGGGAATCGCACGAGTGATGTTGGATACGCGCCCCATTTACCAACCCGGAAATATCGGTGAAAACGACCCTCAACGCCATTCTCGGCGGCGAAAACCCAACCTTCCGTTACATCCGACGATTACGGCGGATTTCGCCTTCGTGCGCTTCATTACTCACCCCGACAGCAACGCCAATACCGCATTTTTAGACGATTGGGCGAACCGTTTGGAACACTGGAGCGATCGCCGACTTCAAGTGTATTTTTTCGTCCATTGTCCCGTCGAAGATTTTTCACCGGGAACCGCGCGATCGCTCCAAAATTTGTTAGAAAATCGCGAAATTCCCGTCTCGCCACTTCCTTGGAACGCGATCGACGATCCGCCAGTTCAACTGAGTTTGTTTTGAGTCTATTTTGCCTCCGTGTCCTCTGTGTCTCTGTGGTGAAAAAATTCGATTTTTGATATTGACATTTTGCTAATTATGTGATAAAAGAAAAGATTCTCCTTCTTCCCCTGATGCTGAAATAGCAGAATACCGCGATCGTGCTGCATCAAACCTCTCTGTGTCTCTTTGGTGCAACATGAGTGGGCGATGCTGCGAACTCTCAACTCTCAACTCTCCACGATAGGTTTCCCAAGCCTGCAACGCTTCGGGATTCGAGGACGCGCCCCGTTCGAGGAACACCACACCGTCGCGGAGTTCGAGGAGGCCGTATTCACCGCTGGCGACGAGGTTCTCGATTTTAGGAACCATCACCTTCAAACGAGCGCGATCGTGTTTGAACGCGACCTGATAAGTATTTAAGCGCCACAAATCCACCAAAACATACTCCATGCGTTCGGCAGTTCCCTCGTCGGTAACGAGTTCCAACTTAGGAAAACGCAGGATTTCGCGGCGACTAGACAGATGCGGGACGATGTAGGTCGTCGCCGAAACGCTAGCGTCCTCGGGAACGCGATCGAGTAAGGGATAGATCGCGCGGGCGTGTTCCCACTGGCGAGACAGAGAGACTTTCACCCACGGATCGATCGAATCGGGAACCAAAAACGACAGGGTGCGGTTGGGATTTGCCGAAATCGTAATCAACACCGACAGGGCGATGCAAAACGTCCAAAACTGTCGCACTGCCGTCTTTTCAAACAACTGCGGACGTACCGACCACCACAAAATCGCCCCGTAAAACAGCCCCGGCACCACCGTCAAGGCGTAGCGAATGTTAATCGACAACACGGACTGTCCTCGAGCGATGAAAAGCTTGAGTAACGGAAACCCCGCGATCGACCAGGCAGCCCCCGATGCTGCCGGAACGAACGCCAAGGGCAACCACTGACCCAATAAATAGGCGATCGTCCGTCCGAGGGGGGTAAAGAGTTCGCCGATCAGTCGCAGGGGATTGCTGAGAATGCCCCAAATAATTTCGAGGGTCGAGGCTTCGTCTCCTTCGGCGTACTGTCCGAAGCGTTCGATCATGAACCGTTCGGAAATATCCTCAGAAAACAGCGGCATGATGAGGTTGGTCAAGATCAGGATGTAGCCGAAACTGAGGGCGCACACGGCCAGACCGCGACGGGGAAAGCGGCGACTCAGCACCATATAAACGCCGACGCCGAACAAGCCGATCCCGGAATCTTCCCGCACCATTAACAGGACGACAGCCATCAGCCAAAACAACCACCACCAGCGTTTTTCCATGGCCAGCAGCAGTGTAAAGGTGTATAGGGGAATCTGACAGATATCGTGAAAGTTGCCCCAAGTCGGACCGAGGACGGCGTTGGCACCGTAGAAACTTATGGTAATGAAGGCAGCGATCGCCTCGTTAACGTAATGGCGAGCTAAGACGTACAATACCAATCCGGCCGCCGTCACCAAGGTTACTTGGAGAACGGTGAGCGTGACGGGGGAGGGAAAAAGGGCGTACAGCGGTAGCCACAACAGCAACGCTGGAGTAAAGTGCTGTCCGAGACGGTGGTAGTACACCGTGGGGAGTTCCCCTTGGTGAACGACGTTTGTAGACAATGCCGAAGAGAGAGAACTTTGAAAAAAGCGTCCGTGACTGCCATTCCAGAACACTTGATTGAAAATTCCCTGATCGTAAGAGGCATAAAAGCTGTAGTAGCGATGTAATGTTAAAACCGCACTCACGCAAAAGAAAGCGATCGCCGCGCCGATCGCCAAACGAAACCAAGGATTTTTTTTGAGCTTCAGCCACATCGCTAACAAAGATTCTCCTGCATTAAGCCGCGAAACTGTCCGTGTCGCCGAGGGTTGTCGAGCGGACGGCCGTTTGAAGACGTTAAAATATCAGTCAACATTTGCCAAGGGTCGTATAAAGTCGGGTTTAAACCCGAGCGCGAAATCTAAAGAAGATATTAAAGTAGAAGAGAAGCCCTTTGCACGAGTTGGACAAACTGGCCTCGTCACGATCGTTGGTGAAACGCTTTGGTGTCAAACGAGATGCCTCGAAATCTCCTGTCTCGCTCGACCGGCCGCCCTCAGTACGATTTTGCCAGTCGTGTGCGGCGATCGCGTCTCGAACTCACTGGCACGGCTGCTTCTATCTGGGGAGGTCGGCGCTGCGATCGCGATCGACAGACGGTCGAACAGTTCGATGCAAACGGTCTGTCAGCGATCGCGAGTTTACCGGTCGGTTTGACGGTTTGGCGCAGAGGTTCGGCTTTGGATATTGAGTAGAAACCCGAGATGACTCGATCCGTATTTCCCAATTTCGACGATCGCCCCGATGCGATACTACAGTTGTTGCTGTTTGTCGATCGGCGATCGAGTTCCTGGGAAGAACTCCAAAGTATTCGACGCTATTTAGACACGGTCAAAGAGGCGGGGAACTTTGCCCTCGAAGCGATCGACGTCAGCGAGCAACCCTACTTAGCCGAACATTTCAAGCTTATCGCCACCCCGACGCTGATCAAACTCCACCCAGAACCCAGACAACGGTTGACTGGGGCGAATATCGCCGCCCAACTCGAACGGTTCTGGCCGCAGTGGCAACGCTCGGTCGATGAATTCTTTCAACGCTGTCAAACGCTGACCGACAACAGCGATAGCCGCGACGGGTCGTCGATCCCAACTTGTTTACCGTCGTTGGCGACCTCTGCTGAAATTATCCAACTGTCCGACGAAGTATTTCGCTTAAAGCAGGAAAAGGAAGAACTGCAAGAACAACTCCGCTTTAAGGATCGCTTGATGTCGATGTTGGCGCACGACTTGCGGAATCCGCTGACATCGACCTCGATCGCGATCGAAACCCTAGAGGCTCTCAACCGACCCCAAAACCACTCCAAACGAGATGCCAATCCTGGCTTGTTCGACCAACTCCTGCATCACGCTCGCACGCAAACGCGTCAGATCGAGCAGATGATTCTCGACGTGCTAGAGACCTCTCAAAGTCTCGACGGCCATCTGGCGATTCACCCGCAAAAGGTCGATTTGGCGAAGTTGTGTCGGGATATGCTCGAACGACAGCGCGATCGCTGCAACGCGCAAAATCTCGATCTGAAAACCGATCTGCCTCAAGACCTTCCCTTCGCCTACGCCGATCCGAAGCGCATCCGCCAGGTAGTGACGAACCTGCTCGACAACGCCATGAAGTACACCCCCGCTGGCGGCACGATCTCGGTGTCTTTGTTACACCGGACGGCTCAGAAAATTCAAGTGAGTATCAGCGATACGGGGCCGGGAATTCCCTTCGACAAGCAACAACAGATTTTCGACGATCGCGTGCGGCTCGAGCGGGACGAAAAAACGGACGGTTACGGCTTGGGATTGGCGTTATGTCTGCGGGTGGTGCGATCGCACTACGGTAAAATTTGGGTCGATTCTTCCCCCGGACAAGGCAGCACGTTTCATTTTACGCTGCCGGTCTATCGGGAATAGCAGCGATCGCGATCGCTACTCATTCTCGGGTAGGGTCACGCGAGGGCTCGATCGAGGTAACGGAGCGCCGTTCGGAAATCTGGGATTCTGGAACGGAAGTTTCAAACGAGGCGATCGCGACCCATGGCTATTGTACTGCGACCCCAAGGCCAACTCGATTTAATTGGCGCGGGGCGACTCCAACACGAGGTCAACCGTTATATTCTCTCGAACAAACACGCCTCTCCTTTATGGATTATCGATCTCTCCCAGGTGAAAACCATTTCTCACGCGGGGCTGCTGTTGTTGACGCGATTGCAACGTCTGGCAGAAAAACGCCGCAGTCGGCTAATCCTGCAACATCCGACAGCCGCAGTTCGGGCGATTTTCGAGGCCGCCCTCGTGACGGAGTATTTTGAAATTCAAGGGGGCGAGGACGACGCGCCCGAATCGAATCGCTCAGAGGAAGCGACGGACGAAGCGCTACGACAAGATCGCCGTCGGGCGTCGAGGCGAAAAAAATCGCGATCGCAAGCAACGACGTCCTCGACCCGTTAACCCGAACGGGAATCGGGATAGACCAAAATTTTTCGCGTGGCGGGTTTGCCAGCGGTCGTCCGTGCGACGATTTCGGGCAATTCCGACAGAGAGACGCGATCGCTGACGACCGACTCGAGGGGAAGGCGGTAATCGAACAACAGATCGATCGCTGTAGGTTGCCAGCGAAACGACATCCCCCCGCAGCCGAGCAGGTCGATTTGACGTCGCATTAACGAGAGCGGATCGAACAACAGAGTGCCGTTTTCGGCGTAGTCGGTCAACCCGAGGAGTTTACCACCAGGACGCAAGCCATCGAGGGCATTGAGAAAGCTCTCGTTGGAGGGGGCAGTCAGAATAGCCGCTTCGACGCCTTCACCGTCGGTAAAGGCGCGAATTTTCGTGTGTAAGTCGTCGCTAGTTCCGCAAAAGACGGCCTCGGCCCCCAAGTCGAGGGCGACTTCGAGGCGATCGGGGTTGGGATCGCTGACGATCGCCCGCATCCCGAAACGTTTCAGGAGTAACACGAACATCGACCCAATCGAACCGGCTCCGAGAACCCACACCAGTTGTCCGGCGCGAACTTGCAAGCGTTCGATCGCGCTCAGAGAGAGGTTCACCGGTTGTAGCAAACAGGCGCGATCGAGAGTGACGTGACCCGGAAGTGGCACTAAACCCCCGTGACAGACCAGATGAGCCGGAACGCGCACGTATTCAGCAAATCCTCCCCCGCTTGGGGTGAATCCGGCCGTCGTCGTGATATCTCGATAGACCGAACACAAAGAAAAGCGATCGCGCAGACACTCGCGGCAGCGCATACAGGGAATGCGAGACACCGTCGCCACCCGCTGCCCGACCCACCATTGGCTGACGTCGTCACCCACAGCGGCGATCGTCCCCGCAATCTCGCTTCCCAACACGCAAGGCGACTCGGTTTCCCTCGAAGTCAACGCCCGTAAGTCGTGGGGCGAGACCCCCACCACCTCGACCTTCAGCAAAATTTCGTCAGCGGCGATCGTCGGTTGGGGGAGGTCTTCGTAACACAGGCGATCGACTCCTCGAAATACTTGTGCTTTCATGCGCGCTTCAGGCTCCCAATCCCACTACCCACACCCTTACAGGCGCGATCGTTTTGGGTTCTATCCTAGCGTGGGACGGGAAAAACCACGGAAGCGATCGCGATCGGCTCCCGAAATGGATTAAAGGTTTGTAAACTGATAGGCAGTGTTTTCGTAAAAAAAGTTAACAATGCAGCATCTCAAGATTGCCGAACGCTCCAGCCTGGGACTGCACGCCTTTTCTATGGCGTTCGGGCTGGCAGGATTGTTAATCGTTCTGCCCAACCCTGAATGGATCGGACAGCTTTCACCCTTCGGTCTCAAACTCTTCGGGTGGAGTATGGCCCAAGGGGGCGTCAGTTACATTCTGCTCGGGGCCGTCGCGATCGCCCTCTTCACCTATCGCACCCTCGGATGGAAACCGCTGTTAGCGTTCTTTGCTCCCTCCGTTCTCCTGTCCCTCAGTAGCGAACTCCTCGGAACCAGTACCGGCTTTCCCTTCGGGTCTTATCACTACCTCGACGGCTTAGGCTACAAAATCGCGGGTTTGGTTCCCTTCACCATTCCCCTATCCTGGTTTTACATGGGGTTCGTCTGCTACCTGCTGGCCCGAAGCGCGATGGAAGCCGTCGCCGTAGCTCCCCGTTGGATGCGTCAAATCGGCGCGATCGCCCTCGGCGCGTTACTCCTAACCGCTTGGGATTTAGTTCTCGATCCCGCCATGAGCCAGACGCCCTATCCGTTTTGGGCGTTTGAAGAAGTGGGTGAGTTCTTCGGAATGCCCTATCGCAACATTGCCGGATGGATCGGGACGGGCGTTCTCTACATGACGGTCGCCACCGCCCTGCAAAATAAAGACCAGTTCGTATTGTCGCGCCGACACCTGGGCGTTCCCGTTTTCGTCTATCTGGTGAACTTCTGCTTCGGCGCAACCATTACCCTGGTATTGCTGGACGCGCAGTTTACCGTTCCGACGCTGCTCAGCGTGCTGTTCGGTGTGGTTCCGGCGATCGCCTTCTGGCGTCTGGCTCCCGAACGGGCGATCGATCCCTCAGATTCCCCAAATACCGATCGCGTGGCTGACGACCTCGCTCTTCCCCCTCTCGAAACCGCTGCCAAGTAGTATCTGCCCCTTAGTTTCGCTCCCACCCTCGATACGCCGTTCCACCCATTCGATCTGCATGGACGTTTTGATTTTCGTTCTCCTATTGCTACAGCTTCCCGCCGTAGCGATTTTGCTGTCGCGGTTGCTCGAAGGCCCGACCCGCAAACCGCCCCTACAGCCGCAAACTGTATCTAGCGAACGGGTGGGAACCGTGGGGATCGTCGTGCCGACGCTCGACGAAGCTCACCGCATTCGTCCCTGTTTGCAGGGTCTCAGCCAACAAGGCCACGAAGTCCGCCAAATCGTCGTCGTCGATAGCAACTCCCAAGACGGAACGGTCGATATTGTCAAAGAACGGGCACAGTTCGATCCCCGCCTTTGCCTAATACAAGACGATCCCCTTCCCTCGGGATGGGTGGGGCGTCCTTGGGCCCTTCACAACGGTTATGCCTATCTCTCGGGTACGCCGTTATCCGAACCGCCAGTGACTTCTGGGTCGAACTGTTCCCGCGAGGCTCGACCGGTCGAGTGGATTTTGGGGGTCGATGCCGATACGCGCCCAGCGCCCGGTTTGGCGGCGAGTTTGGTGGCAGAAGCCGAGGCAGAAGGATACGATCTCGTGTCCCTGTCGCCGCAGTTTATTTTGAAGCATCCCGGCGAGCTGGTGTTGCAACCGGCGTTGTTGATGACGTTGGTGTATCGCTTCGGTCCGACGGGCAGCCGCAGCGACAGTTCGGAACGGGTCATGGCAAACGGCCAGTGTTTTTTGGTGCGGCGATCGCTCTTGGAAGAATTGGATGGGTACACTTGCGCGAGGCGATCGTTTTGCGATGACGTGACCCTAGCACGAACGGCAGCAGCTCGCGGGTTTAAAGTCGGATTTTGGGACGGCTCGAAGTTGCTGAAAGTTCGAATGTACGAAGGTGCGATGGAAACTTGGCGCGAGTGGGGGCGCTCTCTCGATCTCAAGGATGCCGCCTCGTCGGGTCAAACGTGGGGCGATGTCTGGTTTCTCTCTTGCGTACAGGCACTGCCGCTGCTGGTCGTCGTCGCAGGTGTTTTAGCGTCTCTGCTTGCGGACGCTTCGCCGTTTCCGACCGTTTCGCTGTCTCCGGCGTCGCTGCTGTTTTATATCAACTTAGGCTTACTCGCGATTCGTTTTGCCCTCGGCATTGCGATCGCCCCCTCTTACGATCGCCGAGACGCTCGCCTATCCTGGCTGTTCTGGCTCTCTCCCCTCGCCGACCCCCTCGCGGTTCTGCGAATCTGGAAATCCGCCTCTGAAGTTCCAACCCAGTGGCGCGGTCGGGTTTATGGTGAGGAGCAAGGGGGTAGGGGAGCAAGGGGGTAGGGGAGCAAGGGGGCAGGGAAGACAAAGGAGAAACTGTCAACTGTCTCCACTGTTGACTGCTCACTGTTGACTGCTCACTGTAAAAGGCTGGTGACTGTAACAAGGAGAACCTGAAAAAACAAATTCTGCACGAATCGAGAATTGTTGGCA
Source organism: Geitlerinema sp. CS-897 (assembly GCF_028368005.1). NCBI lineage: Bacteria > Bacillati > Cyanobacteriota > Cyanophyceae > Geitlerinematales > Geitlerinemataceae > Geitlerinema > Geitlerinema sp. CS-897. The sequence goes on from NZ_JAQNCQ010000329.1 coordinate 11,087, forward strand.
ATATAGTAAGTGAACTACCGCTATTGAATCAAAGATTACAATAGCGGCTTCCCTCTTCACTGGGGACTGCGCTAGATAGAACCGAAGTTCTACCCCCTCGTCTTACATCCCCTCCAAGGGCAGTAGAGCGAGTTCCTAACTCTAATATCCGTAAGCCTTCATTTTTGATATTAATTGCGGCGTTAATATCTCTGTCATGACAGGTTTGGCAATGTTGGCAAGTCCAGCTTCTCACCTCAAGGGACAAGCTTTCGATTTGATTGAGACACACATGGCAGGTTTTAGAAGACGGAAAAAATCGATCGACTTCTAGATAAACTTTTCCTTCGGATTCAGCCTTGTACTTTAACATCGTGCCAAACATTCCCCAACCGACATCATTAATCGCCTTGGCGAGTTTAGGATTACGAACCATACCTTTAACATTGAGATTCTCGACCACAATTACTTGGCTTTCGTTTACTATCTTACGGGATAGCTTGTGGAGAAAATCTTCACGACAGCGACTTATTTTCGCGTGAATCTTAGCAACTTTTACCCGTGATTTATTACGGTTCTTGCTGCTTTTTCTTTTTCGAGCGTGTTTTTGCTGTTTTCTTTTTAGGTTTCGCGCGTGTTTATCAAAATGCTTGGGGTTATTATATTTTGACCCCTCACTGGTAATCGCAAAATCGGTCAGTCCTAAATCAATGCCAATGGCTTTTCTTTCAGTTGAGAGAAGGGGAGGTTCTTTTTTGTTCTCTACCAAAACGGAAGCATAATATTTACCATCTGGATTTTGGGAGAGGGTTACAGTTTTGATTTGTCCCTCAAAACTTCGATGCTGACGACAACGCACTAACCCAACTTTAGGCAGTTTGATGCAAGTTCCCTCAAACTTGACATTTTGAGGATAACTGATAGATTGCCTTCCATGCTTGGATTTGAATCGGGGTAATTTTGCCCGTTTCTCAAAGAAGTTTCGATAAGCGGTTGATAAGTTCAACGCCACGACTTGCAAACATTGGGAATAGACATCTTCTTTGAGCCAAGGGTATTCCTTTTTGAGGGCAGGCAATAATCCCTGAAGATAACCCCTTGATAAACCTTTTCCGGTCGTTCGATAAGTCTCTTGGCACAAATTTAACGCATAATTCCAATACCAACGACAGCAACCAAAGCTTTTGGCTAAAGTCGCTTGTTGCTCGTGGGTTGGATAGATGCGGTATTTGTACGCTTTGAACATTATAGCTAGCCCAACTGATTCGTGAAATCCTGTAATCTGAAAGTACTGTAGAACGGCGATCCCAACTACAGAGGGCGTTCACAACTCAAATGATTCTGCTATATCGCCGAGATGCCTAAATGATAAGATTATAACTGATTGGTCGAAGAGTCGCTTTCATCCGACGATTCACCTTCGGTAGAATCGGGGAATTCCCGCTCCCATTGTTAAACAAGAAAAACTTGATAAACCGTTACATTTCAAGTCAGCTAATGTCCCAAGAGCCGCTTTCTCAAACCCAGGATACTGCTAACCCTGCTGTTGACTGCGACGTGGCCATCGTCGGCGGTGGCGTTGCCGGAACCACCCTCGCCTGTGCGTTGAAGGATTCGGGATTACGGGTGAGGCTCCTCGACGCACAAACACAAGACGCCGCCGCCGCGCGATCGCAGGTTTACGCCTTAACGCTCCTCACTGGACGCATTTTGAACGGCATCGGTGTGTGGCAGGACATCTTACCGAAAATTACCACCTTTACGAAAATTCGCCTCTCGGACGGCGATCGCTCCGGTGACGTGCAGTTCGTTCCCTCGGATGTGGGTTTAGACCGCCTCGGTTACGTTGCCGAACACACGCCACTGTTGAGTACGCTGCAAACGTTTTTACGGGGCGTCGAAAACGTTCGGGTGACTTGTCCGGCAGAGGTTCTCGCGGTGGAGTACGGGGACGACTGCGCCACGGTGACGTACAGTCTTGAAGGTACACAACACCAGCTTAGAGCGCGGTTGGTGGTTGGGGCAGACGGGGCGCGATCGCGCGTTCGCACCGCCGCCGGAATTCAAACTCGAGGCTGGCAGTACTGGCAATCCTGCGTCACCTTCAAAGTCAAGCCAGAGAAATCTCACGAGAACATCGCTTACGAACGCTTTCGCAAAAACGGGCCGTTTGCCATTTTGCCCCTGACGGGCGATCGCTGTAACGTGGTGTGGTCGGCACCCCACGGGAAAGCTCGAGAATTGGCAGAAATGGACGAAGATGCCTTTACCGAGGAGTTACAGCGTCACTACGGCGATGCGATGGGGCGCGTGCGGGTCATCAGTCCCCGTCGCGTGTTTCCCGTACAGTTGATGCAAAGCGATCGCTATATCAAACATCGCGTGGCGTTGGTGGGAGATGCGGCGCATCGCTGTCATCCCGTCGGCGGACAGGGATTGAATATGGGAATTCGCGATGTGGCAGCTCTAGCACAAGTGATACGAGACGCCTGTAGCCAGGGTAACGATATTGGGTCGTTGTCTGTGTTGGAACGGTACGAACGCTGGCGTCGTGGGGAAAACTGGACGATTTTAGGCTTTACAGATTTGCTCGATCGCACGTTCTCGAACGATTTTCTTCCCATCGTGACGGTACGTCAGTTGGGATTGTGGGTGTTGCGAAACGTACAGCCTGCCAAAACCTTGGCGTTGCAGTTGATGACCGGTTTGTTGGGTCGTCAACCGAAGTTGGCACGAGAATAGTGATGTTAGGTGGGCAACGTCTGCCCTTTTACACCATTGTCCGATCGCATCGATCGTCTTGGAGGCGATCGATATTCGTTTGCAGCAATAATTTTCTCGCAAATTCACCCGATCGAAATGCTATTAATCCCAAGAATATCCAACAAACAAAATATCAGAAGGCTCGCCGCGATCGTAAAGAATGATATGCCGACATTCTTCTCGATATATAAATTCTAAAAAAGTATACCAATTGTCATAAAGCTCTTTGATTTTATCCGACTACGAGTCAAATTCTTCTTCCTTGATTAAGGTTTCAGCTACTTCTCTTGAAAGTTGGTCTGTATTGAAAAATTCAATTACTTCATAAGGAGATAAACCATAAGAGGCAGAATGTCTGATAGCATCAATCACTTCTTCAATATCAATGATAGAGCCTGTACCGTCTTCAGCAGCATCGTCACAAACTGCTTTGATTGAAGGATGTTTTGCCCCAGGAGCGATCGAGTCTTTCGTTGGAGGAAACTCAAATAAGTCCATATCCATACGTGGATAGTATCTACCCGCTTCAAACTCTCGTTGGCGCAGCTCTTGCAACGCACGGTTGATGTCGGTCTGATATTTGGTCATGTAAAAATGTGGATGACTTCCCATTTTTTTGGGTCTTCGGAGTTTGTGGTTATAAATGTATAGCATAATACAAAAAATTAAAAATTCGAGAGCCAAAACCCTTGAAATCTCGTGAAGTTAGTTTTTCTGTCACCCTAAACTCCGAAGAGCCTGCACCACTAAGGCTAGAAACGACATCACACAAACCCTCTTGTATCCTGATTCCTGATAGGGTGTTGGAGGTATTTCAACCAAAATTCTCTCGGGTCTGCATTATTTACGAGGAGTCTGAAGAAATTTTCAAAAGCCTTACATAGCAGTCAATCTGGCAATTTAAGCAAAAAACAGTCTATTTTTCAAAATGCCCTCACCGTAAGGATTCTGAGGTTTGGCAAATAATCCAGACTCGGGTAGCGTTCGTGAGGAATTTCTACTTCTATTGTATGCAGCATTTCACGATCGCTCGCCTTAAAAATGCTGAAATCCCCCCTGCATTGTCAAGGGTTCTCGCGATTTCCCCTCCACCAACCAAGCCCCGTCTCCTGTAACGATTTCCCCCACTACCGACGCGCCGGGAAAAGCTTCAACAAACCGCTGGGCGTGGGAAGCAGACAAACACAAAACTAACTCGAAATCTTCGCCGCCGTAGAGCGTCCACTGTCGCGCTGTTTCCGCAGATACCATCGCCGCCACGTCTGGCGAAACGGGCAGAAATTCCGCCCACAACTGCGCCGAAACGCCACTTTCTCGGGCAATTTGGATCGCGGCGTCGGCTAACCCGTCGCTGCTGTCCATTCCGGCGGCGCGACTCTCGTGTTCGGCGGTTTTCCACAATACTGAAACCGCGTCGAATCGGGGAATCGGGCGTTGGTGGGCGCGAAGGAGGCGATCGCACTGTTCTGACGATAACGAATGTTCGGCGTCTGGTTCCAACAACAACGCCAACCCCGCCCGAGACGCCCCGTGAACGCCAGTCACGACGATCGCATCTCCCGGTTTCGCCTGACTGCGACGCACGACGAACTCCGGTTCGACACTTCCGAAAGCGGTAATCGAAATGGATTTCACGGGGGATTGACAAACATCGCCGCCGACGATCGCACTCTCGAAGCGATCGAGACAGGCTTTCATACCCCGATACAGCCCTTCAACCCAGTCTACAGGCGTATCTCCCGGCATCGCCAAACTCACAGTAATTCCGATAGGAAACGCCCCCATCGACGCCAAATCCGACAGGTTCGCCGCTACCGCTCGCCATCCAGCGTCTTCAGCGGAGGTGGTGCGATCGCTAAAATGGACGCCATCGACGAGGGTATCGGTGGTAACGACAAGACGACGAGACGCCGGAAACGACAAAACCGCCGCATCGTCGCCGACGAGTCCCGTCGGACAAAACTGATGCAGTCGTTCGAGCAATCCCCGTTCGCCGATATTTCCAACTCGCATGAAGTCGCTAGACGAGTTGTGCTTCGGCGGTTCTCGCTTCAATGGGGCTGAGGGGGTGGGGGTAATGGCGCACGTCGTCGATGTGGTTGTCTTCGCCCACGATCACGACTTTCGGCTGGTGGTGTTGCAGTTCTTCGCGCGAAAACTGCGCGTAAGCCATAATAATGACGCGATCGCCCTTCGTTCCCAACCGGGCGGCTGCGCCGTTGAGTTCTACGATACCCGAATTCGGCGGAGCGGAAATGGCGTAACTGACGAGTCGCGCTCCGTTGGTGACGTTCACGATATGCACCTGTTCGTAGGGGAGGATTCCCGCTGCGTCGAGTAACGCTCGATCGATACCGATGCTACCCATGTAGTCTAAATTCGCGCCGGTTAAGGTGCAGTTGTGAAGTTTGGCGTAAAGGAGCGATCGCTGCATAATTCTCGAAGAATGGCTGAAGTACGAAACCTCAAGGAACAAAAAGTGAACTTGGAAAGACTCGAGGAGACAGAATCGAACGATCGAACTGGGCAGCTCGATCCTTCTCTTCGTTTGATTTTAGCGAGAAACCCGGCATCTCTACGATACCGGGTGGCTGGCTTACCTTGATGTTACTTGTAAGCTTTCACGCATTCTTCAACCAAGGGCGCGACAGCATCCACGTCTTTCCAGCCCAGGATTTCCGTCACTTTCTTTTCGAGGTTTTTGTAAGTGCGGAAAAATTCGGCCACTTCGTCGAGACGGTGTTGTTCGACGTTTTCAAGGGATTTGTATTCGGCGTAACGGGGATCTTCGGCGGGAACGCACAGGAGTTTTTCGTCGCGATCGCCACCGTCGATCATTTCTAACATCCCAATGGGACGAGCGGAAATGACACAGCCGGGAAACGTCGGCTGGTCCATCATCACCAAGCCGTCGAGAGGATCGCCGTCGTCAGCCAGGGTGTTGGGGATAAAACCGTAGTCGAAGGGATAGTGAACCGACGCAAACAAGACGCGATCGAGCGCAAAGCAACCGAGGTCTTTGTCGAATTCGTATTTGTTTTTACTTCCGGCGGGAATTTCGATTAAAACGTTGACTAAGCCCGGTTTGGGTTGTGCGGGAATGCGCGATAAATCCACAAGCGTTTCTCCAGTTCCTGTTGACGATACAAAACGTGCTTTAAACACGACAGTTCGACCGTCCGAGCGAACTCAGACGGTCGCCGTCTGACGAACTCATTTTACAACTCGACTGGCGCACCCCACGCTCCAGCTTGGGTCGGACTTACGCGATCGAACGTCGATTTCGCTAAATGTAGGGGGCAGTGGGTATTGCTCACTCTACATTTAGCGTGAATGCTTCGGGAATTGATGCGATCGCACTGCATTAGGGGGCGCGATCGAATCTCGGATCGAGTAATCCTCCCGAACGACTTCCCAGCCGAGACATTGGATAAATCTGACGTGGGGAATCGACCGTTCCCGCCGAGTAGAGCAAGATGACTAAAAGGGGTAGTGTTAATGTCAGCAGCGCGATCGCGGTTCCCACCAGTTGGGAGAAGCCGCGAGGGAGTGGCTGCTGTGACCTGCCAGACTGACTACCAGATTCCATATAAGACGAGTGTAGTTTTCAAACTCGATCGCAAGGGGACACGGAAACGACGCAATCGCAACAGCGATCGAAACTCGAACCGGATGAGGTTTCTCGAAACAAGAGTGCTTTTGAGATCTATCTTAGAAAGCATCGACCGGATTAACTGTCGCTCAGCCAACACTCTCAACAAAAGTCAAGCTTCGATCGTACTCTGTAACGTACGGCGACGCCCTGTTTGAAGAAGGAATCAGCCGCACCGAATAGAGATTTCAGACACGCCGCCACCCGAACGAGTTCAGTCGTTGGAATCGAGGAAATCGGGAATCACCCATTTGGGCGGTTCTGCCATTTTCTTTCGCAGGGCGGCTTCAGCAATATCGTGCATTCTATCGATCGAGGTTTCGCCGATAAACTTGGCGGCGTTTTGAGCGTACTCGCGATTCGGGCAGCGATCGCCCAAAACACATCCGTTGACGCACGCTTCCGCACAGTTTATGTTGGTCTCCATTTTGGTCGCTTGTTAAGGCTTTAGTTTTATGTTTCTAGTATAGCATTTTTTTTTAGCTCGAGGGCAAATTTCGATGCGATCGCCGTCACACTGAAGCGGCATAAAGTGCGATCGTTTTATTGAGTAATTACTTTATTAATAACCTCTTAAACTTTGGATAATTTTGAAGTTTGAATTTACACAAAACATTTTTCTATGAAACCACGCCCCCAAGCCAATTTATTTGAGTGTATCTCAATTGTGTAACAAAATTGAGACAAAAAGGGAACGGGGAACGGAGAACGGGGAATCAGATTTTTTCTGGTGTTTTAATTTTTGACGACTCATTTGGGACTGCTATATGAGTCTGGAGTAGGTTGGGTGGAGCGAAGCCGAAACCCAACAACAGATCGATTCAGTGCAGAGACTCCGATTTGATAAATTTACATTTTTGAAATTCACCTATTTATTTCTCGATTTTTAATGAAATTTAAGCACCACGGAGACACAGAGGAAACAGAGAATTGGAGATGGGAAATCCAGGAAAAACGAGCAGACATCCACGGATGGATTTACGAGGCGGGATGTTGTAAAAACTTGACGCTCGGGAGTTATGCAGTTGTTGGTCGAACAACCGAGTTTCTCGTTCTAAACCCGACACTAAAATAACGAAATTGCATGATTGTTACCGGGTTTCGGCGTGAGTCCTAACGCTGCTAAAATCGAAAATATAAAACTCGCGACTGTCAGAAAAAGCCGCGAGTTTTAGCTCGATCGAACTTCGTATGAGTTGTCTAAAAATCGCGAACTCCGATTTTAGAAAAAGATGTTCGATCGAGTAAATTACAATCCTCTTAAAATTGAGGTTAATTTTCGTTCTCAATTCCCAAACAAATCAAATTTTAACGTTAAACTTCACGGAATGAAATCAAACAAAACAGACCGTTTTAAGACGGGAATACTTTAAACAAAATCGAGTTGATAATGCTCAAAGCGATCGAACCCAGGAGCGCACTCCAAATCCCCCAGCGCAAGCGGAATCCACTAACGAACCACGCCGCCAAACCAAACACGATCGCGTTGATAATGACGACAAACAAGCCGAGGGTCAAAACGACGAACGGAAACCCCAACACCAACAAAACAGGTTTGATGAGGGCGTTCAAAATCCCGAAAACCGCAGCCGAAACTAAAACCTTATTCAAACTGTCGATTTCCACCCCTAGAGGGAGCTTGGAAATGATAAAGAAGCTCAGGGACATGATAAGCCAGGTGACAATCAGTCCCACGATGTCGATTTGCATAGCTGTGTATCTCCCAAAACGGAGTCAGTACACTACACATTAAAGCGAAATAACATCACATCGCCTTCCTGCACAACATAATCTTTACCTTCACTGCGAAGCAAACCCTTCTCCTTCGCTGCCGTCATCGACCCCACACTCACCAAATCCTCAAATCCGATGGTTTCCGCACGAATAAAGCCCCGCTCGAAATCCGTGTGAATCACCCCAGCCGCTTGCGGTGCAGTCATTCCGGCGTGAATCGTCCAAGCGCGAGTTTCCTTCGGTCCCGTGGTCAAATAGGTTCGCAGTCCCAACAAATCGTAAGTGGCGCGAATCAGAGATTGCAGCCCCCCTTCACTAACTCCCAAGGATTCGAGAAAATCCCCTCGTTCCTCCTCGGGAAGTTCGATCAGTTCCGATTCCACCTGCGCCGAAACCACCACCACCTGGGCGTTTTCCTCCTTAGCTACCTCGCGAACCCGGTCTACCCACTGATTCCCTTGCGCCAAATCGTCCTCCGAGACGTTCGTGGCGTAAATAATCGGTTTGCGCGTCAGCAGTCCCAAGGGTTTGATGGCGAGGTCTTCCTCCTCCGTCAACTCCACCAAACGAGCTGATTTCCCTTCGTTGAGAACCGCCGCCACTTTTTCCAAGGCGTCGAGTTCCAGTTTCGCATCTTTATTATTGCGAGCTTGCTTGCGGGTGCGCTCCATGCGGCGTTCGACTTGCGCCAAATCCGCCAAGCCTAACTCTAAGTTAATCACTTCAATGTCCCGCACCGGGTCGATCGATCCCGAAACGTGAACGATATCGTCGTTCTCAAAACAGCGAACCACGTGAACGATCGCGTCCACTTCTCGAATATTGGCGAGAAACTGGTTTCCCAACCCTTCCCCCTGACTGGCACCTTTGACCAATCCGGCGATATCGACAAATTCCATGCGGGTGGGGACGATTTGCTCCGACTCCGAAATTTTCGCTAAAACGTTCAAACGTTCGTCGGGAACCGCGACGACACCGACGTTTGGCTCGATAGTACAAAAGGGAAAGTTTGCCGCTTGCGCCTTGGCGTTGGCGACGAGAGCGTTGAAGAGAGTAGATTTTCCGACGTTCGGCAGTCCGACAATTCCGGCTCTGAGCATACTGGGGGTTCGATGAGGCTTGCTTGCTTGAGTCTTGTTTGCTCTGCTAGTTTAACTTGAGATTGAAGGTTGAGGATACCCGATCGCTCGATCGCCGCCATCCCGTTCGCGAAACCCGTTTACCCAAACCTATTCATGTCTGCTCCCCTCTGGCCTTACGTCACGCCGGGAATTCCCGACGAACTCTTCGAGCGTCTGCCGGGAATTCCCCTCAGCAAACGGGAAGTTCGGCTCGTTTTGCTGTCGCAACTGCGCTTAAAAGTCGATTCGATTCTCTGGGATATCGGTGCCGGAACGGGAACGATTCCCGTCGAAAGCGGGTTACTCTGTCGCCAGGGTCGCATTTTAGCCGTCGAACGAGACGAAGACGTGGCGAACCTCATTCGCCGCAACTGCGATCGCTTCGGGTTACAGAACGTCGAAGTCATCGAAGGAAACGCCCCCGAATGTTTGGCTCGACTGTCACAGCCTCCGACTCACGCTTGTATTGAAGGGGGACGCCAGATGAAAGATATCTTGCAGGCGGTGTGGGACGCGATGGAAGCTGGGGGACGCATCGTCGCCACAGCCGCCAATCTCGAAAGTCTCTACACGATTTCTGAATGTTTCGCTCAACTCCAGCTTCGCAACATCGAAGTCGTCCAATCTGCCGTCAACCGACTCGAAAAACGGGGAACCCACCAAGTTCTCGCCGCCGTCAATCCGATTTTCGTACTCAGCGGCGAGAAGATGGAGTAAGGGTCAAGACAGTCACCAGTCGCCAGTCACCAGTGAACGGGGAACGGGGAACAGGCAACAGTGAAGACAGCAAACAGATAACTGTTTTTCCCCTTCTCCCCCTCTCCCCTTCTCCCCCTCTCCCTTTCTCCCCCGCTCCCCTACTACAAGCGCGATCGCAACTTTGCAAAACGTGCGACAATAGATGGATCGGGGCAATTTTTTTCTTAACTTGTGAGGGGTTCACCGGAGCAATAAGTCCCGTGCTGCACCGAAGGCTTCGGCTGTGAGCGGCTTAGCCGAACGGTCAGCGTCGGGATGCTTCGACAAGCTCAGCAACAGCTTCGACAAGCTCAGCAACAGCTTCGACAAGCTCAGCAACAACATGGACTCCCCGCATCAATTGAGGGGTACTCTGCGAGAAGCCGCTTCGCGTCTACGATGCCCCGAAAATTGACCCATCACACAAATTTATCGGAATTATGTTATAGTGGCAAACACAGGAGGTGAGGGCGTTGATACACAAAGCGGTCAAAGTCAGAATCTACCCAACTGACGAACAGAGACAGGCGTTAGCTCAGCACTTTGGCTGCGCTCGTTGGTGGTGGAATTATGCACTCAACCTGTGCAACATAACCTATAAAGAAACGGGTAAAGGATTGACCCGCACAGCTCTTAACGCTCACCTTCCCAGTCTCAAGAAATCCGAGGAGACCGCTTGGCTATCAGAGTGCTACTCGCAAGTTTTACAAACGACGACACTCAACTTGACAGCCGCCTTCAAGAATTTCTTTGATAAGCGAGCGAAATATCCTCGCTTCAAGAGCAAAAAGTATCGTCAATCCATTCAATACCCCCAGAACGTCAAAGTTATTGGCAACCACATTAAATTCCCCGGTCGGGTAGGAGTCGTCAAGGCGAAACTTCATCGACCCATCGACGGAAAAATTAAGACGGTCACAGTATCTATGACTTCCTCGGGTCGGTATTTTGCGTCTGTCCTTTGCGAACTTGAGGGCGATGCACCCTCACCGAGTCCCGAGGGAAAAGTGGCGGGGGTAGATTTGGGATTGAAGGACTTCGCCATCGTCAAC
>NZ_JAQNCQ010000330.1:0-22446 GCF_028368005.1 Geitlerinema sp. CS-897
CACGCATTCACGGGTGACTTGCGGGAATTTAGCCAGTCTTTACGTTCCCGCAGAGCAAAATTCCAGACATGGCGGCACACCTCAAGAATGTGTTCGATCTCTGAAACCTGCTCCGCCGTTGGCTCTAGCTTAAATTCCCATGTCATGTTTAGCATATCTAAACTGTAGCAAATCTTTTGTAGGTTACTCCCCTCGGTCGCACTTTGCTACACCACCAGCCAAGCTTTCAGCTATGGCTGGAGTACTGCGAAGAATCTGGATAGCCAACTTCAATCAAACTCGAGATAGGATCTGCCGGTTCGACGACCGGCCTGGCGATCGCACCCTGCGATTTCGAATCAGTTATACCTATTCTGACGTCCGCCCCCTCGCTTCCGTCCACTCGAGAACTCGATTCCACGCCCACCAACAATCTTCGTCTCCCGCCTGACGTCGAGCGCGATCGCTGGCAATATAACCGACGTGACCCCCCCGGTCGGTCAGCCACAAATTGACCGCCGAATTCACGGCGCAAGCACTTTGAAGGTCGGGAAGGATCGTCGGGTCGAAGAGGGGATCGTCGGCAGCATAGAGAATCAGCGTCGGATGTTCGAGTTCCTCGAGCCAAGGGAGCGGACTGCTAGCGGCATAATAGGCTTCGACCGACTCGAATCCTAACGGCGAAATTACGAATTCGCGATCGAATCCCCAAATACTATCAGCTCGAGCGATGGCGTCGGGATCGATCGTCCCTGGACGAGCCTCTTGTAACTGGTGTAGGAGTTTTTTCAACTGTCGGACGATGGACTTTTCCAAATACCGGCCGATCGGATGCGACGTTAAATAGGTCAGCGATCGCGTCGAATCGAGACTCGGACAGATCGTCGCCGCGCCCCCCAACCCCCGTAACACCGCCTCAGCGTTGGGTAAATCGGCCAACCGTTCCGGCTCTCGCTCGGCGATGCGAACCCCCCACAATGCCAGTTGACCCCCTAACGAATAGCCCGAAAACCAAATCGGTGCCGGACATCCCAACTGCAACGCCTTCGCTGCAATTCTCAGGAAATCTTCTCCTTCATACAGTCCGTCTGACGTTAGCGCCGGAGAAAGTAACCCCGTTCGTCCGTGGGCTCGCCAGTCGAACGTTACCACCGCGTAGCCCAGACGATACGCTTTGCGCCGCAACAGTTCCAGATACCACTGATCGTCGAGACTTCCTACGATCCCGTAAGTCGCGACGAACGTTCCTTTCGGGTTGTCGGGAAGGGCGAGGCGGCCGTAAAGGGGCGTTCCCCCAGCTCCGACAAACTCCACCTCTCGCTGCGGTGGGGCGCTCTCGCATATCGTCTGTTCCCAAGTCCGGCGCGATCGCAATGCGATATACGCTGTCATGATAACGCCGTTACCGAGCCAGAAAGGAGGTTGGTAGGTAGGAAAATCCATCGTAATCGATCGTTGACAGTTGATAGTTGGCAGGAAATCGGGAACAGAGAACAGTGACAAACTGCGAAGAGTTAAAAGTTTCTCCCTGCTCCCCCTTGACAGTGAAGCGTGCAGAAGGAAGAGGGCAGAGTGTCTTCACTCTTCACTCTTACCTCTACCCTGAACGATGCTCCCCCGTCAGAGATTCGAGACAAAATAAGAGAAAATCGCAAAGAGCCTCTAGGAACGCGAGTCGTGCAGACGAACAAAACCTCTCAAGCCCATACTCGACATTTTCAAAGATACCTGGTTGCGGCATCGGCGCTCGGAATTTTCCTCGTCAGTGCGATCGTTGCGGCGGTGGCGGTCTTTCCCCTGTCGCGACAGTTAAAAGTCGAAGCTCGCCGCGAATTAAAATTTTCCGCCCAAACGCGCGTTTTCACCGTTGAAGAATTGCTCTCCCGCCTGCAAAGCATTGCCATGCAGATTACCAGTCGCACTCGCGCTCGCCAAGTTCTCGAAGCCTACGATCGCGGCGAGATCGATCGCTCGGAATTCGTCACCACCAGTCAGCGGATTTTAACAGACGCCCTCAACCAATCCGAAGAAGTGGTCGGTATTACGCGCCTTAACGAAGAGGGAAATTTGGCGGTCAGCGTCGGACGGGAGATTCCTCGATCGTGGTGGGTCGTTCCTCCCGCAACCGCGCAAACGTCACTCGTGCGCGATCCCGTTACCTTGTCGGGGCAATCCTACCTCGTTGTCGGCGCGCCGATTCTCAACTCGAACGGACAGCGCGTCGGAACGGATGTGGTGCTGTTTGACGTATCTCGGTTGCGAGAGATCGTCGACGATCGAACGGGACTCGGGGAAACGGGAACGACAGCACTAGGGACTTGGCGCAACGATCGCGTCGAGTTGTTTTTCTCGCAATACGACGAGGTGGCAGACTTGGCGCTTCAAACAGCCGTCGAGCGAGCTGTGACGGACGGCGAGAGCGGTACGCAGATCGTTCCCGGCGATACGGCCGCAAGTGGTGGCGTTCGCGCCCGTAGAAGCCAGCACTTGGGGTCTGGCGATCGCGATACGTCGTCAGGAACTCTACGAACCGATTTATCGGGATTTAACAGCCCTCAGTTGGACGATCGTAGGCGTCACAGTCCTCGGAACTGGGGCGACGGTTTTACTGTTGCGTCCTTTCGCTCAGCGATCGATCCGACAAGCGAGGAAGTTAGAACAGCAAATCGAGGAAACTAACGCGCTGCTGGCGTTGAAAAATCGAGCGCTGCAAGAGAAACAGCGCCAACAGGAATTAGTACGAGACGCGTTGCAGCAAATTGAAGGATTGCAGTTATCTTCCGATCGGGTGTCCCAGCAGGCTCGGGCGGCGAGACAGTGTATGCAACAGTCGTTAGAGTTAGTGAGAACGGGGGCGTCGTCCGTCGAGCAAGCGTTGGACGGAACGCAGCAAGTGCGAGTACAAGTTCGCGAGATCGTCGATCGCATGGGTCAATTGAGCGAGAGTATCGATCGCGTCAGTACCATCGTCGAGTTAGTGGGAGATTTCGCCGCCCAAACCAATATGCTTGCGTTGAACGCTGCGGTAGAAGCAGTACGGGCGGGGGACTCGGGGAAGGGATTCGGCGTCGTGGCCGGAGAAATTCGCCAACTGGCCGATCGAAGCCAGCAATCATCCGATCGAATTCGCGCGCTGATAACCGAGATTCAAAACGAAATTCGTCGCACGGCTAACGCCACTGAAGACAGCAACGAAACGGCAGATTCTGGCGTGCAGATGGCGCGAAACAGTTCCGAGATTTTCGACGACATCCAAAGCGCCATCGACGAAATGGCCGCGACGACCCAACAGATCGATCGGGCGAACCGAGAACATGTGTTGGCGATCGAGGCGTTAGTCGCAACCGTGCGATCGATCGCTTAAGTCGGCGATCGTCAACTCAATTGCAACGCGTGTTTCTTCACGAAGTTCTCGACGGTGGGGATGTTTTGGCTTTCAGAGAGCAGATGGTCGAGGAACGATCGCGCGAGAACGGAAAGCTGTTTTCCTTGGAGGTGAACGGCGTACCAGCGACAGGGAATCGGGAAGCGATCGACCTCTAAAATCGCGAGATCGCCGATGACCAACTCGGGAAGCAAACAGTGAGCCGACAGTACCGAAATGCCCAAACCGCCAGCGACCGACTGTTTGATGGCTTCGTTGCTCCCGAGTTCCAAGCGCACGTTGACCGAAATTCCCTCGCGCTCGAACAGGTGTTGCACGGCTCGCCGCGTTCCCGAACCGGGTTCCCGCATGATAAACGTTTCTCCCTGTAACGCTGAAATCGAAACCCGCTGGCGTTGGGTTAAAGGATGCGTCGAAGAGGCCACGACGACGAGCGGATTGTCGAGAAACGGTCGAGCCACGAGATCGAGATCTTCGGGCGGTTGGCTGAGAATATAGAGGTCGTCTTGGTTCTCCAACATCCGACGCACTAATTTTTGATGGTTCGTCACTTGCAGTGCAATATCGACATCGGGATATTGCTGACAAAACGAGCCTAAAATGCGCGGAACGAAGTATTTGGCCGTCGTGACTACCGCCAAGCGCAGCTGTCCTCGCTTTTTCCCCTGCAAGTCTGCCACGGTCATCTCGAAATTGGAAAGTTTCGTGAAAATGTCTTGACAGGTTTCGAGGAGTTCCTTTCCCGCCTCTGTGAGATACAGTTGTTTGCCAATTTGCTCGAACAGGGGCAGTCCGATCGATTTGGTCAGTTGTTTGATTTGGGTCGAAACTGTCGGTTGAGTAATCGAGAGTTCTTCAGCAGCGCGAGTAAAACTACCGTGGCGAGCCACGGTTTCAAAAACGTGCAGTTGGTGGAGAGTGGCTTGAATCATGATGTTTTTCGTGACAGGGTCGCGATGTCTTCTAAATTGCCCCTCGGCTCTCGACGAGTCGATGGGGCAGTCGGACAGTTTGACGCGACGAACGAGGCTCGAACGTTCGGTTCTATTTTAACCATAGATTAAAATCGATTGTTCGTGCTAGTCCTATCGAATAAAAACAATATAAATCCAAGCAGAGGCTGAACCGCGATCGCGTCCCAAAACCCTAAAAACCCCGATATCCGTCAAGATACCGGGGTTCCAAGCGAATTTCGACCCGAGCCGATCGGACGTTCTAGAAGAACCAGCCGTAGGAGTGCAATCCTTTACCGAGGAGGTTAACGCCCAAATAACAGACCCACACCACCACGAAACCCGCCGAAGCGAGGATCGCAGGACGGCGACCTTGCCAACCCCGAGTAATTCGCGCGTGGAGGTACGCCGCGAAGACCAACCAGGTGATAAACGCCCAAGTTTCTTTAGGGTCCCAACTCCAATACGTTCCCCAGGCTTCGTTAGCCCAGACTGCCCCGGCAATAATACCGATCGTCAGCAAGGGAAAGCCCAAGCCGATAATCCGGTAACTGACGTTATCGAGGGTATCTGCCAAATTCAACCGTTGGGGCGAGAGAGCGACCGTTTTCGGTGCTGTCGCGACGCGATCGACCGTGGCGACGCCACCGCCGAGGTTGTCGGCGCTGAAGGTTTCGACCGTCGCCTCAACTCGAGACGCGTTAGCGTGCGGGGTCTGAATTTGACGTTTGGGATCGCGGAACGCTCCAGTCCCGACCGAACTTCCCCGCAGTTCTACATTTTGCCCTCGCGTGACGGCCAAAAACGCGATCGCCAGCAGCGAACCCACCATAAGCGTGGCATAGCTAATCATCATCACGCTGACGTGCATCATCAACCAGTTCGATTTGAGGGCGGGAACCAACGGCGCCGCCACCTGCATCGTGTCCGGTAAGGTTAACGCCGCGAAGGCCGTGATGCCCATCGCCACCGGTGCGGTAACGACCCCAACGAGACGACTGCGGCTGGTGTATTCCGCCACGAGATGGATAGCCGTCAGCCCCCAGGTTAGGAAAAATAAGGATTCGTACAGGTTGCTGATCGGAAAATAACCGGCTTCGAGCCATCGCGCTCCTAAGAGGGTCGCGATACAGAGGTTCGCCACGGCAATACCCGTCGTTCCCAAAACTTGCAGGTATGGAATGCGGGGAAAGGCGGCGCCCACCCAGTAGACCAACATGGTGGCAAACAGAACAGCGAACGAAATATTGTCCAGTCCGTTCTGGAGCGATACCAGATCCATTGAAATCTTCTCCCTAGTTGTCGATCTCGAACGTTTGCGTTCGATGCGTTGAAAACTGTTTCGATCCTAGCGAGTCTCGGGGCAAAGCGAAAATCTTGCAGCGAAACCGTCTCCCGAGCCACCGGATTCTAAACCTATATGACAATATGATGTTAACAATAACTTAAGATAGTACGAAAATTAAGACAGATGCAATCCACTTCTATTGCGGCCCTGGCGAAAGTCTCCGATTACTTTAAAGTGTTGTCGGAGGTCAGCCGTTTGCTCGTTCTCTGTACGTTGAAGTCGGGGACGAAGAACGTTTCCGAAATTGTTGAGGCAACGGGACTCGGTCAAGCTAACGTCTCGAAACACTTAAAAATTCTCACCCAGGCTGGTTTTATCCAGCGGACGCCCCAAGGGGTCAGCGTGTATTACGAAATCAGCGATCCGGTGGTGTTTCAACTGTGTGAGTTGGTTTGCGATCGCCTGTCGGTTCATCTCGAAGCCCAAGCCCAGCACTCAGAACACCTCAAAACGTTCCAACAGTCGATCTGACCGTCGCGCTGACACGTTCGCATTATACGCTTAAACCCATCAGGAGAGTTTGACGGGTTTCCGAGGACAACTCGAGACGCGGCGGCGTCAGGGGCGTTCGTACCGCCGCGTGTCGTGGGAGGCGGCCAGCTCTTTGAGAATTGCGACGTCGTTCGTACGATCGGTGTTGCGGGGCTGCGATCGCGATCGTCGATTCACCGTTTTGGAGAGCGAGACACTCGCTCTCGACGCCTCGGTGCGACCCCCGACCGCGACGACAATACCAAGAAATCTAAAGATCGCACGGTCGAAGAGGGGTAATGGGTCAATACGCCACATTTCTTTAATTTATGAAAATTTGACTGCTCGTCTGAGTTAATTATCGTGAATTTTTGTGTAATTCAATAACTCATATTTACTTTAAAAATCTTATCGATATCGCGATCGATTTTCGAGAAAAGACGACTTAAAATCAAATAGAGATCTCACAGACGCCGAAGTCGAGACGCCCGAATCGTGACGCTCTCGCAAATCGACCGGTCGTCTCTTTGAGAGCCGAACGAGCGACGAAGAGGTCTGTCTAGGATTGCCAACGAGGGCGATCGATTTTTTTTGTTCGGATGCCCGATCTCAATTGACCGATGTCGGTCGTCAGCCATGATTCTCGACGTGTTTTAGCAACGTTCTCAACCACGGTCGAGAGTCGAAATTTTTAGCCAGTTTACTCGATCCCGATCGAGGGTCTTGAAAAGAGTCGCAACTCGCATTGCAGGGAGACTAAATATGAGAATGGGATTCGATCGCGTTGTCAAATTTATACTGTTTTTTCTCTTATCGATCGGATTGTGGTTTGCCGTATTACCCGGTACGGCTCGCGCGGCTGACGACGTGCTAGATGTTTACTTTTTTTACAGTGCCACCTGTCCCCACTGCATGAAACAAGAACCGTTGATGGAATACATCGACGAAACTTACGACGAAGTCGAAGTAATGGCTTACGAGGTCACGCAACACTCTCAAATTTGGGAAGAATTTCGTCAAGAGTACGGCATCGCCAACGCCGCAGTTCCTCGAACCTTTGTCGGCGAGATGTCCTTTATCGGCTATACCGAAGAAGACGGCGAACTCGAATACAACCCGGTTTATCACGGATATGCTGGCTATCGCAACCAAATTATTCGAGCGATCGAAAACGAAGCCAATATCGATATCGTTCTACCCGAAGATGCCTCTCAAAATACGTCTGGATTGCCGTGGTACGTCTTTAGCTTGTCGGGAATTTATCTCGTCAGTTATCCTTTCGTGCGCCCTTACTTAAAAACCTCACAAAAAAAACGTTACTGGTTTGGCGGTTTTTTTGCAGTATTAATCCTGAGCTTGTTTGGATTCGTGACTTTAGTTCCAGACGCCCTCGTCCAGCAGTTCGCGCGACAACTTCCATTTCCATTGTTTGTCTCTACAGTGGCTTTAGCAGATGGATTTAATCCCTGTGCGTTTACTGTTTTAATTATCTTACTTTCTTTGCTGACGTATACAAAAAGTCGTCGTGATATGACGATCGTTGGAACGACTTTTATCGCGACATCCGCCGTGATGTATTTTGTTTTTATTATGTTGATGGTATCGGTCGGATCGGTATTTATCGAACGATACGGAAGTTTAGTTTTAATGATTTTAGGTATTCTCGTAACCCTTGCCGGACTCATTAATATCAAAGACTACTTTTTCTTTAAAAAGAATATTTCTTTGACACTTTCCAACGAGCAGCAACTTGCCATCACCAAACGGGCGAGTTCCATCGTTCGTCACCTTCAACAATCGAATCGCGATCGACGTTTTCTCGCCACGGCATTAGGCGGAACCATCGTCCTCGCCGCGTTCGTAAACCTCATCGAACTCGGATGTACCGCAATTTTGCCCACAGTGTACATGGCAAGTTTAGTCCAATACTGTCGCGGCGGACTCACCCTCTGCGGCATCTCGTGGACAGCCGCCTACGCAGCCATTTACGTCATTCCTTTATTTGCCATTCTTTTCAACTTTATTTACTCCTTTAAATCCGCTCGCGTAACCGAAAAACAAGGACGCGTGTTAAAACTCGTCGGGGGTTTGTTCATGCTATTTTTCGGATTAGTCATGATTGCCAAACCGCAGTTGTTGATGTTAGGTTAGCCGTTTCAGTAAAATTCCCCCGACTGAAGTGATGGACGTTTGGACTTCCCTACACGTGCGCGTTCATGGAACCCTCAGACAGCGCCGACTCTTGCCCGAACGCCAACGACTGCTCGTCGCCGTATCGGGAGGACAGGATTCTCTGTGTTTGGCGCAACTGTTACTCGATTTACAGCCCAAGTGGGGATGGCATCTGGCGATCGCCCACTGCGATCATCGATGGCGAGACGATTCGGCCGCCAACGCCAATGGAGTCGAACGTCTGACACGAGCTTGGAACCTACCGTTTTATCGCGCCGTAGCCACCGAGACCCTCGCTAGCGAAGCCGCAGCGCGTCAGTGGCGATACGACGAACTCTCGCAAATTGCGAGTCGGGAGAACTGCACCGCCGTCGTAACGGGACATACCCAAAGCGATCGCGCCGAGACCTTACTCTACAACCTGATTCGCGGCGCGGGAGCCGATGGCTTGCAGGCGTTGGGGTGGAGTCGCGAACTCACCGAGGGCGTGTCTCTGGTGCGTCCGTTACTCGAGGTGTCCCGAGACGAAACGGGCATCTTTTGCCGAGAGCGGGACTTGCCCGTGTGGGAAGATGTCACGAACCAGAACTTAAAACACGCCCGAAACCGCATTCGCCTCGAATTGCTGCCCTATCTCAAACAGCAATTCAACCCCAGCGTCGAAGCCAGTCTGGCCAAAACCGCCGAACTCTTGCGGGCTGACGTGGCGTATCTCGAACGACAAGCCGAAATTCTGTTGCGACTGGCGATCGTCCCCCCCGACGACGATTCCGATGGCCGTTTTCGCCTGCGACTCCATCGCCGTCCTTTGAAAGCCGCACCCCTGACACTGCGACGGCGGGCGATGCGTCAATTTCTCACCTCTCACCTGGAGGTCGCGCCGACGTTCGCCCACATCGAAAAACTTACTGCTCTCGTCGAAGCCCCCAATCGCAGCCAAACCGATCCTTTTCCTGGAGGAGCGATCGCCTATGTCGAGCGTCCTTGGATTTACTGGTCTCAGCCGCCTCAAGCCGAGGCCGATTCCTCCATCAATCCCGAGATCGACTCTTGTAGCTGAGTCACCGCGTTTCGCTGCGCCTCTGCCATCTCCTCGAATTCAGACAAGCGTTGCGAGAACGCTTCGAGGCTGCCTTTGATGTCGTTGACGCGATCGCGCAGGGGATCGAATATCTCGTGATACGTATTGACCTTACCCCACAACTGCGCGACCTGAGCGCGGCGATCGCGCAGTTCCCGGTCTTGCTGTTGCAGTTCCCCGAGGCGGCTTTCCCCCTCCGCGTTTTCCCGATCGACGTCTTGTCGCAGTCCGTCGATTTCCGGTCGCAAGCCGTTAATTTCCCCTTCGAGAGCTTGCAGGCGATCGAGCAGTTGCTGGCGCAGTTGCGAAATCTTTTGTTGCAAGGGTGTCACGTCTACACCGCCGCCGGAGGTTTGCGGTTCCGGGGGATTGCCCAAGCGACGCCACAACACGCTCTGATGCTGGTTCATAATCCGCTCGCGATCGCGCAGGCTGCGACGCTGGCCGATAAGAGTTTCGTTGAGAAACTTATAACTTTCCTGCTGGTCGGCCAGTTCCGCCTGAAGCGACGGGCGATCGGCGTCCCCAGCCCGAGCTAACTTGGCCTCGAGTTCGTTGAGGTCGAGACGTTGCATCATCAGCTCTTCCTGCTCGTCGATGACCAACCGCAGCCCCGTTTCCAACTCGCTTTGCAGTTCCCGAACCCGTTGCTGCAATTCGTTGAGGGGCATCCGTTCCAACTGTCCCCAATCGACGCCGCTCTCATCGCGAGACTCGCCACCCGACGTCGGAAGGGTCGAGAGAGTGTTGGCGAACTCGTCGCTCGACTGCACTTGAGCGCGCAAAACTTCAACGAACTGTTGTTTGGCTTCCAACAGTCGCTCCTTGGCTGCCAGATCGACCCGTTTTCCTTCCAACTCCAATTGCAATTGACGCCACTCTTCCCAACGGCGATCGAGGTCTTCGACCGCACCGTCGAGATCTCCTTGCTGGCGTTCGGCGTCCGAGCGCCACTGTTCCAACTGCGTCGCCCGTTCGTCGAGCCACCCTTGCTGCGCGGCGACTTGACCTTCCAAACCCGCCAGCGGTTCCCGCAACGCGGCACTCTCACTCACGTTCTCAGACAGATATTGCAACCACTGCTGAAAATTGTCGGCCTGTTCGGCATCCAATCCTACAGACTGCTGGAGTTCCGACTGCTGCTGGTGAATACTTTCCCGTTCCCCTTGAAGCTGTTCCCAAGCCGCTTCGAGTTCTTGACGAGAGCGATCGAGTTCCGCCCGCAACTGCTCCATTTCCGAATTACTCGCTTCGATTTCGCTGCGTTTGGTTTCGAGTTCGCTCAGTTCGTGCTGTACGTTTTCGACCTCTTCCCGTCGCGCCTCCATTTCCATCTCGCGGCGGTTGAGTTCCTGACTTTGGTACGTCAGCGATTGTTTCCACTGTTCGATTTCTTCCTCTTGGGTTTTGAACTTTTCCTGAAACCGAGAAAAATTCTGTAGGATCTTGACCAATTGTCCCCCAGCTTCCTTGGGGGTACCTTGAATCTGCTTGTTCGCCGTGAGTTCGGCAAACACCAGCGCTCCGGAATTAAAATTCCCCGCATCGTCGGCAGGAACCACGTCGTCACCCGTCACAGCGATCCAGTTATACTCGCCTCGCTGAACTGCCAGCAGCTTCAGTTCTGTTTTGCCACTTCCGAAAACGCCACTTTTCTTGAGGACTTCCGCTAGATACAGCACGCTAACTTTTCCTTTCCCGAATATCGTATGCCGAGGAGAACCCGATTGAGAGACAGGCAGAGATGCCTGCACGACCAGTTTAGGGGGGCGCTGCACCGTCGGGTCGCGCGACCGACAAGATCGCCGCCCTCAAACCGAACGTCGAGATCGAGTCCATAATAGTAAATTAGTATCGTTTAACCCACTGATACGACACCAGGGGAGCCGAGGCGACCCAGATTCGGCAGGTGCGATCGCGATCGACCTCTCCTATCCTAACCCGCTCGTTTGCGTCTGGCACGAGAGGCGACCCCCGAAAACACTTTGGTTGGACGAGGAACCGTTCGAGGGTAAATTTTAAGGGGGAGTTGGAGAACGAACGAACAACACAAGTGGCGAGGTAGCTCGAGGCTCCGACGCACCCTCCTAATCCGAACGCTCGCGTCAGACCGTCACTCAATATCTCGACCCAAAGGCTATCGCGATCGCCCTCGGCGGGTATGTTATACGAACACAGCACGAGTTGTGAGCTAAATGCAGGGAAATTTAAACGAAATCGATATTCGGAGCATCCTGCAACTGATCGAACTCGGTCAGCGCACGGGGGAACTCTTCGTGGAGACATACAGTGCGCTCCCCACCGTCTCGAGAATTTATCCATCCGTGCATTTAAGCCGAGACGCCGCCTCTCAAAACTCCTGGTTTGTATTTTTCTTCAACGGACAAATCGTTTACGCTGCCGAAAGCCGCGACGGGAACCTCGGACGGCTGCGGGATTACTTGCGTTACTACCAACTCAATAACGTCCTCGACGGCATCGAACGCCCCGACTTGGCTTCGACGAACGCTCCCGAATACGGGTTTTTATGGCATTTACTCGAAACCCATCGCCTGACACCGATGCAGGGGCGAAGCATTCTCCGAAAAATGATTCACGAGACCCTCTTCGACCTGTTGAGCTTGCATCAAGGTAGCTTTATCTTCGACATGGGGCCGGCCCTGGCTCCCCAACTCACCACTTTAGAAATCACTCCCTCGATCGCGAAAATTGCCAAACAGGTGCAAGAGTGGAAGCAGTTTTATCCCCACGTTCAGTCACCGAACCAATGTCCGTCGATCTCCGATGTCGATCGCCTGCGAGAAGCCTTACCTCCCAAAGCCTTTACCACCCTCAGCCGCATTTCCGACGGCAAAACGTCCCTGCGGCAAATGTCTCGATACCTGCACCGAGAAATCGTCCCCATCGCCAAAGCCATCTATCCCTACGTCAAACAGGGCTGGGTACAGTTATTTTCCGTCCAGTCCGACAGCTCCCCCGCTGCTAAATTCGATTCCGGCCTGCGTCCGCCGACGGCGAGAGTCCCTCGTATCGTCTGTATCGACGACGAAAAAACTATCCGCAAGACCGTCGAGTATATGCTCGAGCAGCACGGTTACGAAATCACTTCCTTTGGCAGTTCTCTCAAAGCCCTTTCGTTGGTGTTTCCTCTCAAGCCCGATTTAATTTTGTGCGACATCGCCATGCCCGAACCTGACGGCTACGAACTTTGCGCCATGTTACGCAAATCGGCGGCCTTTCGCCAGACGCCGATCGTGATGTTGACGGGAAAAGACGGTTTTATCGATCGCGTGCGCGCTCGCATGGTCGGTGCTAGCGACTACCTCACCAAACCCTTCGGCGAACAAGAACTGTTGATGCTCGTCGAAAAATACGTCGGACCGGGCGTCCCGAGCGATCGCCCCTCGTCTGAGACGTCCTTTGACGATCCCGAGTTGGGATTGTGATGAGGAAGCTTTTTACAGTCACCAGTCACCAGTGAGGAGATGATGAGAAACTGTTACCTGTCCCCACTCTTCACTCTTCCCTCTACCCTCTTCCCTGAAGAAGCCCCCTCGACCCCAGTAGACATCGAAGTCGAAATATAATAATACTTAATCTTCGGCAAAAAACGACCCAGTTCGATGGAATCGAAAACCGTTGGCGTTTACGATAGTGTTGGCTTTCCCCAGACGAACGCATCGCCCGAGTGCCGATGGCACAAAGAGGCGAGCGGGGCGGAGTTCGTCAAGCGCGTTTGCGAGCAGGTAAGACAGTAATGAGTAGAGTTCTGGTTATCGAAGACAGCGTGACCCAGCGAGAGATGATCGCCAACCTCCTACGTGGAAGTGGGCTAACAGTCATCGAAGCCACCGACGGCGTCGAAGCTCTCGACAAAATTCAGGGCAATCCTCCCGATCTCGTCGTTTTAGATATCGTAATGCCCCGGATGAACGGTTATGAAGTATGTCGGCGACTCAAAGCCGATCCCAAAACGCAAAACGTTCCTGTGGTCATGTGTTCGTCCAAAGGCGAAGAATTCGATCGATACTGGGGGATGAAGCAGGGTGCAGATGCTTACGTGGCCAAACCGTTCCAGCCCACCGAGCTGATCGGAACGGTCAAACAAATGCTAAGAGGTTAAGAGATCGAGGAAATGGTCGGGAACCCAGACTTTTTAATGGGAGAGGCGGACTCTATACAGGCGCCGGAATTCCAAGAACTCGAGACTCCCGAAGGCGAACTGCACCTGCGGTTTCGAGTC
Organism: Geitlerinema sp. CS-897; assembly: GCF_028368005.1. Taxonomy (NCBI): domain Bacteria; kingdom Bacillati; phylum Cyanobacteriota; class Cyanophyceae; order Geitlerinematales; family Geitlerinemataceae; genus Geitlerinema; species Geitlerinema sp. CS-897. The sequence goes on from NZ_JAQNCQ010000330.1 coordinate 13,633, forward strand.
CCTTCTGGAAACGAATTCGCCTTACCCGCGACGGGAATTCGCGAAGTGCTAGACCCACCGCCCGATCGCATCACCCCGATGCCCAACGTGTCGCCGTTGTTGCTCGGCACCTTTAACGTGCGCGGTCGCGTCATCTGGGTCGCAGACTTAGGACAGTTTCTCGGCGACAACGTTCCTCTCAACTCCGATCGCGCAGAAATATTTGTGATTGCCGTCGAAGACCAAGACACTATACTAGGGTTAGCCGTCGAACGGATCGTCAAAATGCAGTGGCTCGATCTCGAGAAGCTGCAAATGTCCGCCAACGTGCCAGATGGCATGGCTCCGTTCTTAAAAGGAGAATGGACATTTGAGGAAAACGAACGTCCTGTAACGCTGAGACTGCTCGATCAAGTCTCGATCCTGCGTTCGGCACGGTGGGCGGCTTGAACCCGAGGTGTGGATGAAGGGGGTTGCCGTCATCGCCGTCATCGACTTCCTCGTTGCGGCGAGGAGGATCTTCGGGCGTCCACCTCTCGCATCCGCCACAGGAGATGATGGAGGAGTTTTGACCGTAGAACTGGGGGAGGCAAATGGAACCAAGTATTGACTTTGCCCGAGAATACGAGCGTGTCGAGCAAGCTTACGTCGAAGGAAACTACGACGAAGCGGCGCCGCTAGTGGACGAACTCGCCCGAAAATATCCTGACGATCCCAGTACTCGGCTACTGAGAGGGCATATTTATTGTGGGCTTCAAGCTTACGACATTGCCCGGACGGAATATCAGAGCGTTTTTCAAATCACCAGCGATTCGGAATTCCACGACCACGCCCAACAGGGGATCGATTACGTGGTGCAAATTGCCGGGAACGGCAAAGCCCCAGACTTCGAGAACTACGACGCCGACGCCACACAAGCCTTTGATAACGGTTTCGACTCCGAAGGCACAGAACTGTTAAACGAGGACGCCAACGACAGCGATGTCGAGTACGGCGAATCGGAAGAAGAACTCGAGTCTCCCCAAGCTTGGGACGATTTAGCCTTCGACCTCGAAGAGGAAGCCTCCGAATCGTTCGATTTCGAGAACGGCGCGATCGCCGAGGACGAAGAAGAGGAAGCCTTCGAGCCGTTCGACTTGTCTGCAGAAGACGAACTCTTAGAAGAGGCCGAAGCGGAAGCGGAATTGGGTGAGTTCGACCTCAGCCCCGAAACACCCGCGAACGACGAACTCCCCGGAGACTCCGAACTGGGCTACTTCGACCTCGACGACCCCAGCTCGGGAGCCGGAACCTTCGAGCCGTTTGAGGTTGGGGAAGAGGCTGAAGACGGAGAAGAAGCCTTCGAGCCGTTCGACTTAGACGCAGCTGAAGAAGCCCTCAAAACTGGAGAGTTCGACGACGTTTCCCCGGAAGAAGAAGGCGGTCTGGAAGCCGACAATCCCTTTGCCGTCGACGATGCGTCCCTACCCGACGAAGAGGATAGCTGGGACGAACTTCCGGCATTCTTACCCAGCGAAGAAATGCCGGATTTGATCGGAGAACACGATGACGATCGCGGTGAAGACCTCGACGACGGACTCGACGAAATCGAGCTTCCACAGCCGTTTGCCGAGTTCGACGATGTCGAAGACGAGCCGTTTGCCAGTCCGACGAGCGGTATTCCGTCGGACTTTGACGACGAACCCGTCGAAGAAGATTGGGACGACGAGTTGGAAGAAGCCCCCTTCGGACACTTCGACCCCGATACGGACAGCCAAGAGTTCGATCGGGTTTCCACCGATATGACTGACGATAGCGGTGCAGAAACCTTTTTAACCTCGCCGCCAGAAGACGAAAGTGAAGAATTTGAAGCGTTTGACGAAGCCGAAGCGTCGAGTTGGACGGCGACAGACCATGAAGAACCCCCCATTTCGGGGCGAATGTCCGTACCGCGTTTTGACGATACCGAGGAAGACGACCCGACCCTCGTGACCCCCGAAACTGCCCGACCGGGGGGCGATGGCTTCGACTTTGAGAGTTTTGAAGGAGATTTCGGCGATAGCGAGTTCGACCTCGACGACGACGATTTCACGGCTGACGAGATCGACGATCGCACCTCGAGCGTCGATTTTCTCGAAGAGTTCGACGAATTCGACGATCTCGGGGATATGCCCAGCTTTGAAAGCGACGAAGATACTGATTCTTCGGGTTTCAATACGACATCGGGTTTTTTGGAACACACGACGGGCGCCGAAACGGAAGATTTCGCAGACATGACCGACGGCTCGATCGTCCGCGACGAAGAGTTGTTTGCCATTGCCAGCAGTACCGAACGCTTGCCAGCCTTCGCCCAAACTGAAAGTGGCACCAGCGAACCGTCGGTTAACGTCGAACAGGGGCCGCTGGCCTTTTTCGAGAACGCTAACTTACAAACCAAACCGCGTTTGGCGGCGTTCGTGGCCGGTATCGCCTCGGCTGTGGCCGTAGCGGCGATCGGTCACGTCACGACGAAGTTTCTGGCGACCAACGATCGCCTCGATTTGGCCTTGCGCGGTCGCCTGCTTCCCCAAGCGCAACTGGCCAGTTTGGCGATGTCCGTCACGGCTGGCTTGGCTGGAGGAACCGCGACCTGGCTGCTGGGACGCCTGAGTGCCGGACAAGTCCGACGAACTACGACTAACTTACAAGGCGCGTTTGAAGCGATCTCCCAAGGGGATTTCGGCGTACGTGCGGCGGTGCTGTCTGAAGACGAGCTGGGGCAACTCTCGGCCAAGTTCAACCAAATGGCTCGCATTGTCTACACCACCACCAACGAAGCCCAACGTCGTGCCGAAGAAATGGAGCAGGCTAAAGAAGACCTGCAACGGCAAGTGATTCGCCTCCTCGACGATGTGGAAGGAGCCGCGCGAGGAGACTTGACCGTGACGGCGGAGGTGACGGCCGACGTTCTCGGGGCGGTTGCCGACTCGTTTAACTTGACGATTCAAAACCTGCGAGAAATCGTCTTGCAGGTGAAACAGGCGGCGCGACAGGTGAGTAAAGGGGCAACCGATAGTGAGTCGTTCGCCCGTAGCTTGGCCTCCGACGCCCTGCGTCAAGCCGAAGAACTGGCGGCGACCTTGAACTCGGTGCAGGTGATGACTAACTCCATCCAACAGGTGGCCAAGAGCGCTCGCGAAGCTGAAGAAGTGGCGCGATCGGCATCGGCGACGGCTCTCAAAGGGGGCGAAGCGGTAGAACGGACGGTGGCCAGTATCTTAGAAATTCGGGAAACGGTAGCAGAAACCACGCGAAAAGTCAAGCGATTAGCAGAATCTTCCCAAGAAATTTCCAAGATCGTCGCCCTCATCAGCGGTATCGCCTCCCGAACCAACCTGTTGGCACTCAACGCCAGTATCGAAGCCGCCCGAGCTGGGGAAGCCGGACGGGGCTTCGCCATCGTTGCCGACGAGGTGCGCCAGCTAGCCGACCGCTCGGCCAAGGCGTTAAAAGAGATCGAACAGATCGTGATGCAGATCCAAAGCGAAACCGGATCGGTAATGATGGCAATGGAAGAAGGTCAGCAACAGGTCATCGGCGGGACGAAACTGGCCGAACAAGCCAAACGCTCCCTCGAAGACATCATTCAAGTTGCCAACCGCATTGACGTCCTAGTGCGATCGATTACCGCCGACACCGTCGAACAAACCGAAACGTCCCGCGCTGTGGCTCAGGTGATGCAAGCCGTCGAGCTGACGGCTCAGGAAACCTCCCAAGAAGCTCACCGCGTGTCCGGTGCTTTGCAAAACCTCGTGGGCGTATCTCGCGACCTGCTCACCTCCGTCGAACGGTTCCGCGTCGAAACCAACGAACGCTAACGCTCTCCCTTCCAGTCAGAGGCAAGAAGCAAAGAGGCAAGAGGCAAAAAGGGGAGAGGAACGAAACGGTTATCTGCCAACGGCCCTCACTGTTCACCGCTCACCGCTCGCTGTAAAAATGGTACCCGAACAATCGCAAATCATGGGGTTCTTTATCGAGGAAGCCCGCGACCATCTCAATACCATCGAGCGCGGACTGCTCGACCTGCAAGGCACCCTCGACGATCCCGAATTGCTCAACGCCGTTTTCCGCGCCGCTCACTCCGTCAAAGGAGGCGCGGCCATGTTGGGACTCGACTCGATTCAAACGGTTGCCCATCGCCTCGAAGACTGCTTTAAAATTCTCAAAGACGCGCCCGTTACTGCCGACCGACAACTCGAATCGCTGTTTTTACAGATTTTCGACAGCCTTCAAGAACTGCTCGATCGCCTGCAAAGTCCCACCGGACTCAACCCCGAGGAAGCCGAACGGGTCGTGGCCAATATCGAACCCGTCTGTCGTGACCTGATCGCTCACCTCGATCGCCTCGTCCGAGGTGAAGTGGTTCCCACGCCGCAAACCGCGTCTCACTCCTCCCAACTCCCCGTTACCAGTCCCCTACCCACGCAGTCGGAAGAAGATAGCGCCCTGCACCTGATTTTTCAAAGTGACGTGATGGCGAGGCTGCGGGAAATGCTGCAACTGTTCAAACAACCCGACACCCCTCAAGTCCGCCAAAATCTCCAACAACTCTGTCGCCTGTTGGGTCGAGTTGGCGAACAGTTCGATCTCGACGCTTGGGTCGAACTCCTGAAAACTGTACGATCGGCGATCGCCTCCCCGAACAATACGTTCGCCAGCCTGGCCTCGGTCGTCATTAAGGATATCAAACAGGCTCAAGAGTTGGTGTTGGCCGATCGCGCTGGGGAAATTTCTGCAAGCGAACGCTTGCGCGATCTCGTTCCCGAACCGGCCGCTGCGGATACCACTGAGGACGAGGTCGAAGCGAACGGGCGATCGTCCCGTCCGCCCCAACCCGAGCCGATCTCGCAGCCGATTTCTCGACCGACTTCAGACCAGCCTCGCAAGCAGAAGCGAGAAGCCCCAGGCCCTCAAGTGGGGATGGCCGAACTCAGCAGCCTAGCCGATCTCTTTGAAGGAGATACCGAAGACCTCGAAGATTGGGACGACGTCGAACATTTCGATCCCTCGGGTATGGCCGGGGCGGCGAACGGCAATACTCGAGGTGAAGTCGATAACGATTTTTCCGATTTATTCCTCGACGACGACGCCGACGACATTCCTGATAAACCGGCGAGAACTGAAGCTGAGGAACTCTTTGGCGATAGCTTTTTTGGCGAGAGTCCTGACAGCCCCGATGTCGATGCTGACGAGGACGACACGGGACTCGACGACCTCCTCAACGCGATCGAACCCAACGATCGATCTACAGGTACGGGCGATCGCGACGACGAAGACCTCGATGCCGATTTTCAAGACCTTCTCGATATTGGAGGTGAAGAAAATAACGGCGATCGCGAAAGTCCCCCGATCGAAGAAGCATCCGACGAGAATCTGTCGATCGACGACCTATTAGAACACGCTGACGAGACGGATGAAACGGAAACTGAAAACGACGAATTCGGCGAAGCTTTGAGTCTCGGACAAGACAGTACTGACGAACTCGAAGCTCTGTTCGGACAATCTCGTGCGACAGGGAAAGAACGGGAAGGAGAACCCTCGATCGAAGCGTTTGAGTTAGATTTCAATTTTGAAGAAACACCAGAACCTGAAGCTACTGAAACAGAAACGGAAAGCTTCGACCTCGATTTCGACCTCGAAGACACCGAGGATGAGGAAAGTTTTGAACCGGAGTCGGAAGCGTTTGAGTTAGATTTCGATTTTGAAGAAACACCAGAACCTGAAGCCACTGAAACAGAAACGGAAAGCTTCGACCTCGATTTCGACCTCGAAGAAACCGAGGGTGAGGAAAGTTTTGAACCTGATTCGGAAGCGTTCGAGTTAGATTTCGATTTTGAAGAAACATCAGAACCTGAAGCCACTGAAACAGAAACGGAAAGCTTCGACCTCGATTTCGACCTCGAAGAAACCGAGGATGAAGAATCCGCCGAACGCGTGGAATCCGAACCGGAAGCCTTTGACTTTGACTTCGATTTTGAAGAAACACCAGAACCTGAAGCCACTGAAACCACTGAAGAAGCTTTAGATATTCTCGATTTCGACGTTGAAGAATCAGAAGAACCAGAAGAACTGGAATCTGAAACAGAAGCCTTAGACCTTCTCGATTTTGACGTTGAAGAAACGGCGGACGCCGACACCGAGCAAGACGAAGCCGAATCCTTAGATTTCGATTTTGAAGCGTTAGAATCTTCAGACTCTGAAGAAGGACGCTCGGATAATGGCGTGTTAGATTTCGACTTCGATTTAGGAGAAACCGAAGACTCCGAAGCCAGCGAAACCGAAGACTTCGACTTACTGGCCGAACCGTCAGCAGAGATCGAAGAACTCTCCTTAGACGATCTCTTAGGTGAAGTTAATCTAACGGTCGATCGCGACGAGAACTTCGACTTAGACACCTTACTCGAAGAAACCGACGATACCCTCGAAAGTGAAATCGAAGAAGACGTCACAGAATTTCCCGAACTGGAAATTTTATTGAGCATCGCACCCGAATTTTTAGGAGAAGAGGGGTTCGACGCTCTCGAAGCCTATCTCGATCGCCCCGTCGCACCTCACGCCGCGACGTCCCCAACCGCCGAATCCGCCTCCACACCAGAGGTAGAGGACGAGTTCGCCGACCTCAACAAATTACTGCTAGACATCGAGCCGTCTTCTCCGTCTCCGACAACCCCCAAACCGACGCGATCGACCCCGAAACGACAGCGATCGATCGTCGAACAGACGATGCGGGTTCCCATCAAGCAATTAGACAACCTCAGTAACTTAGTTGGGGAATTGGTCGTCAATCGTAACAGTCTCGAACAGGATCAAGAACGGTTGCGACAGTTTCTCGACAACCTGTTACATCAAGTCAGCCAACTCACAGAAGTCGGCCAGCGAATGCAAGACTTGTACGAGCGTACGCTGTTGGAAATGGCGTTGTTAGCCAGTCGCCAGCACCGCAAACTCATGGCCGCCGGGACTCACGCGCGAGATACGACTCACGAAGACGGTGAATACGACGCCCTCGAAATGGATCGCTTTACGTCGTTCCACGAACACGCTCAAGAAATTATCGAGTTGGTCGTCCGAGTGCGCGAGTCGGCGTCGGATATCGAGTTCTTGGTGGACGAAAACGACCAAGTCACGCGTCAACTGCGGCAAATTACGAACCAGCTTCGGGAGGACTTGACGCGATCGCGCATGGTTCCCTTCTCGCAAGCCGCCGATCGCTTGCCCCGAGGCGTCCGCGACAACTCGCTCAAGTTCGGTAAAGAAGTCGAGTTACAAATTGACGGTCGCGATACGTCCATCGATCGCATGATCCTCGAACACCTGTACGACCCGCTGACACACTTAGTCAACAACGCCATCGCTCACGGGATCGAACCCCCCGGAGAACGCCAAGCCAAAGGCAAACCGCCCATCGGAAAAATCACTGTCAGCAGCTTCCACCAAGGCAACCAAACTATTATCTCCATTGCTGACGACGGAGCGGGAATCGACGTCGATCGCGTGAAAGCCAAAGCCATCCAAAAAGGGTTGATTACCCAAGACCAAGCTCGGTCGATGAGCGATTTAGAGGTCTACGACCTGCTGTTTTTACCCGGTTTCAGCACCAAGGACAAAGCCGACGATCTCTCCGGTCGCGGTGTGGGTATGGACGTGGTGAAAACCAAACTCAACGAAATTCGAGGCGTCATCAACACCGACTCGAAACCCAACAAAGGCACCACCTTTACGATTCGCCTACCGCTGACTCTGAGTATCTCGAAAGCCCTCTGCTGCATCAGCGACCACGCACCCATTGCCTTTCCGATGGACGGGGTCGGCGAAGTTCTCGATAACTTACCGGTCGATCGCATCGTGCGGGAAGCCGACGGACGAGCGTTCGTTCAGTGGCGCGATCGCAAAGTGCCTTATCAACCCCTACGAGATCTGTTTACCTACAATCGCATCTCGCGGCGATCGCAGGTGTACGGTTCTAACGCTGAAGAAGATACGATTTCGGTAGTCGTCCTGCACTCTGCGGGCAGCTATCTGGCGATCTCCGTCGATCGAATTGTCGGCGAACAGGAAATCGTGATCAAACAACTCGAAGGGCCAGTTCCCAAGCCGACTGGTATTACTGGAGCGACGGTCATGGGGGACGGACGGATCGTTCCCATCGCCGACGTTCTCGAACTCATCGACCTGTCTATGGGTCGCGTCCGTCACGATTCTGGGACTCTGCTGTGGGACAACCGCCCCCCCATCGAGGCGATCGAATCCCCTATCGACAAGAGCGAACCGATGGTGCTTATCGTGGACGACTCGATTACGGTGCGCGAGTTGCTGTCGATGACGTTCAAAAAATCGGGTTATCGTGTCGAACAGGCTCGCGACGGCCAGGAAGCCTGGGAAAAACTGCGCTCGGGTTTGCCGTGCGAGTTAGTCTTCTGCGACATGGAAATGCCCCGCATGAACGGCATGGAGTTGTTAGAGAAAATGTACGCCGACGAACACTTGCACGATTTACCCATTGCCATGCTGACGTCGCGGACTGCGGAGAAAATGAAACGTCGTGCGGGTGAATTAGGCGCGCGGGGCTATTTCACGAAACCCTATCTCGAGGAAGTTCTACTCGATGCTGCCCAACGAATGCTCGACGGTGAGGTGCTGATGTCCACTGAAGCCACGCAAGAGGCGTGATGAGGGGATGAAGACAGTCACCAGTCACCAGTCGCCAGTCACCAGTGAAGACAGCCAACAGATGGGATGAAGACAGTCACCAGTCACCAGTCACCAGTCACCAGTGAAGACAGCCAACAGATGGGATGAAGACAGTCACCAGTCACC
>NZ_JAQNCQ010000331.1:0-14693 GCF_028368005.1 Geitlerinema sp. CS-897
CGTTCCCTATTCCCCGTTCCCCGTTCCCCGTTCCCTATTCCCTAAATGCTAACCAGTTTACAAAATCCGACTATCAAACAAATCCGAAAACTCAAATCGGCCAAAGCCCGCAAACAACAAGAACGATTTCTCCTCGAAGGAACGCACCTCGTTCGAGAAGCGTGCTATCACCACTATCCTCTCGACATCGTGTGTTACACCGAATCCTGGCACAACAGTCACCCTGAGTTGATGCGAGAACTGCCCCATCGAGGAAACCGCCTCGAACTCGTCAGCGACGACGTTCTCAAATCCATTGCAACCACCGTTCATCCCGACGGCGTGGTCGCCACAGCACCGCGTCTAGCCAATCCCACCCCCTCCCTACCGATTTCGGGTATCGGATTGGTCATCGATCGCCTGCAAGATCCGGGAAATCTAGGAACCCTCGTCCGCACTGCCGTCGCCGCCGATATCGAAGGCTTGTGGTTGAGCGAAGATAGCGTCGATGTCGATAATCCGAAAGTGCTGCGGGCTTCTGCCGGAACGTGGTTTCAACTGCCGATCGCCATCTCGCCAGATTTACCCGAACTCGTCCGTCAAAGCCGACAAGCGGGCGTCCGAATTATCGCCACCTGTAGCGATGCGGGCGAAACTTACTGGGATATCGATTTCCAACGTCCTTCACTCCTATTGTTGGGGAACGAAGGGGCGGGGTTATCCCCCGAACTGTTAAATTTAGCCGACGTACAAGTCCGAATTCCCCTGGCCAACCAAGTCGAATCGCTCAACGTGGCGATCGCTACAGCGTTGTTTGTCTTTGAAGCGCAACGTCAACGCCAGTGACGGCAGGACATCACTCAGAATCGGAATCTTGGGGATGGCGAGCGTTCAAAAACCGCTCGATATCGTCGATGGCATCTTCCCACAGCTCCGCCTCGTTCGCTGGAGACACAGGCGGTGGCACGTCGGAAGCTGCTTTTTTCGGGGTTTCCAGCGTCTCTCGCAAGCGCTCCAGGGATTCCCGAAACGCCCGTTCGGCCGCGCTGCGATCGTGCTTGTGATGTTCCATGGTTTCATTGTACGCGATGGCTGGGGAGGCGTTGGAGGCGGTTTGACCCCTCGTATTCTCCCGGCCGCGCCCTCGCGATACAGGAGCCGTTGCAGATATCGTATCAAAAACTTCTCAGTCAGTCGGCTCGCGTCCGGTCGGTTCTCAGCGTTTCGACGAACGACTAGACGGGTTCTAAATATTGACTGTCGAGGAGATAAGCCCCGTTCTCGAAGCGAACGCTCCAGGTTCCACCGGGATTGCGGGCGGTCACGATCCCCTCGTCCCCCACTGCCAGCAAACTCTGGGGACGCAGCATCGGCATGGGATCGGCAGTTTTTAAATACGGGGGAAGCAGGACGATACGGACTTTTTCTCCAACTGCAAATTCAGACATCTGGACTAAACTGTCAACTTTGCCAACGACGATCGGATCTCGATCGCATCTCGCACGAGATCGGTGTTCAGATCTCCGATTCTATCGAGGGTCTCGTGGAAGCGATCGCCCCCGTGTCAAATCTTCACATCTTCACGGCGACGCCGCGATGCCTTCCCCAAGCAACTCGTCGATACTCGAGAGTAACTCCGCCGGCGTGACGGGTTTGCCCAAATAGGCGTTGGCTCCCAAACTTTTAGCCTTCTGGCGGTGTCGATCGCCCGTGCGCGAGGTCAAGACCACTGTGGGCAGACCGTACCACATCGAATGCGATCGAATCTTACTGAGCAAATCGAAGCCGTTGAGAACTGGCATTTCGATATCTGTCACCACCAAATCCACCGTTCCCTGACGCTGTTCGAGTTTCTTCCACGCTTCGCCACCGTCGCGACAAGGCACCACCACGAACCCGGCACTGGTGAGGATGCGTTCGAGCGATCGCCGCGCCCCCGTCGAATCCTCCGCCACTAAAATCGTGCGGGCCGAGACGGCAACTGCTGGCGGCGTCGAGGCGATTTTCTGGTGCGACATCGGCTTGAGAAAGCGGGGTAAAATCGTCGGTACGGCCTCCCCCGTCCCCAAAATGGCACAACCGGCCACGTAAGGAGGAACCGGAACTGTATCGTCAAAGGGTTTGAGAACCAGTTGGCGTTCGTCGGAAATGGCGTCTACCGCTACCGCTAGAGGCGTCGTCGCCCCCTTGAGAACGAGAACGACGCGGGGGGTCGAAGAAACAGCCGCAGCGGTGTTGTAGGTCAACATTCCCCACAGCGGATACAGCGATAAAACCTGACCGCGCCAGGTCATGGACTTGTCCAGGGTATCGACCCCCGCACGGGCAGCTCGATCGCGACCGAGCAGAGAACTCGTCAGCGGCGTGCGATCGATCCCCACCGCGTCGTCGTAGGGCAATACGTCCAACACCGTATCGCTGGGAATCGCCACCACCTGCTGTCCGATCTGACAGAGCAATACTGGGAGCAAACTGAGGCTGAGGGGCAAGCGAATCGAGAACGTCGTGCCTTTTCCGGGGACTGTATCGACTTCGACGCTGCCCCGCAGTTGCTGCACTTGAGTTCGCACGATGTCCATCCCGACGCCCCGACCCGAAATATCGCTGACGCGATCGGCGGTGGAAAATCCCGATTGGAAAATAAAGTCGAGAAGGGTTTCGCGGGGAAGTTGAGCGATCGTGACCTGGGGCGGACAGAGACCGCGATCGACAGCCTTGCGATAGACCGATTCTAAATCGATGCCCCGGCCGTCGTCGGCAATGGTGACGACCACTTCGCTACCTTCGGTTTTCGCTCCCAAGGAAATACGGGCTGTTTCGGGCTTGTCGAGGCGGCGGCGGTTTTCGGGGGATTCGATACCGTGGTCGAGGGCGTTGTTGAGAATGTGCGTCAGGGGAGTTTGGAGCTGTTCGAGGAGAACTTTATCGACGGGAACGTTTTCCCCGAAGATTTGTAAGGTGGACTGTTTGCCACAGCGTTGGTTGATGCGTTGGAGTTGGGGAACGAAACGCTGGGCGAAGGTTTTGAAGGGAACCAGGCGGGAGGTGGTCACTTCATCGTAGAGGCGATCGAGGTCGCGACGGACTTGTCCCAAATCTTGGGCGAGTTCCCGGTTGACGATGTCGATGTCGATGCGGGTTTCTTGGACTTGGGCGATTAACTCTTCAAAAGTTTGTAGGCTACTGTGGAGGGCGGTGTAGCGATCCATTTCCAGGGTATCGAACTCTTCAGACCGCCCGGCTTCGGGGCTTGCACTGTTGTCCTCGGTGGTGGACATTCGATCGTAGAGGGTTTGTACGTCGTCTCGAACGGGCTTGACCTGTTCGACGATGCGTCGCAGGTTGAGGCTGGCTTGTTTGAGTTGCTGTTGCTGCAAGGTCAGCCGTTCGTGGTAGGTAATCAGTTCCCCGACGAGACTGCTCATGCGATCGATCCGTTCGAGAGGAATTCGCAGTTGTTGTACCCGCGTCGGAACGGTCGTGGTTTCGGGTTTGACCTCGGACGGAGCGGGGAGGCTTGGCTCGGAGACAGTTTCGGAGGGTTTCGCTGCTGCGCTGCTCGCTTCGCCGCTGTCTGCCATGTCTTGTAAATACGCGTCTCGCTGACGCCTTAGCACCTCGCTGGTGCGTCGGGCTAAAGCGGTGAGGTCTTTAAGCGATGGCGACGCGTTCTTTAAGGTTGCTTCAGTTTCTTCGACGGTTTGGACGAGCCAAGACAAGCCGTAAGCTTCTCCCAACAGCAGACATTCATCGAGGAAGGTGGCGAAGGCGTCTCGCAGGTCGTTTCTGGGGGATTGGAGGCGATCGTCTAGGGCGCTCAGGCAGGTTTCGAGGTCTGAGTCTAACGCCGTGCGAATTAAGCGTTGCTTCGCCGGGGAGAGTGTCTCGGGCGTTTCGAGTGAGAGCGATATGGCATCTGGGTCGAGTGCGGCTAAAAATTCGTCGAGGGCTTGCAGGAGGTCGGGATCCGGTTCGAGGTCGATGCCTTGGGTTTGGGCGGCTTCGAGTAAGTCGGTGAGACTTTCGAGACCTTGCTGCATTAGGGTCAGTGCCGAATCGATATCCTGAATTCGCTCTTCGTTCCACGCTTCGAGGAGGTCTTCGAGCTTATGGGCCAGAGTGCTCAACCCCGGCATTTGCGCGACGCCCGCACCGCCTTTGACCGAGTGGGCTGCCCGCATTAACGTCCGATAGTCTGGCGCGACGCCGTCGGCCATCTGTCGGAGTCCCTGTTGTAGGGTGTCGAGATAGCCGGGGGCGTCTTCTTCGAGGAAGCACTGACGGGCTTCTTGAGCGATCGCTTCGAGAACGGCGGGGTCGAGAGTGTAATTCACGATCGTACAAACCAAACGAAAAACGAAAACAGACGGTGAAACCGATCGCTCACAACCGGAACTGAGCCACGGATTCTTTGAGGGTGGCGGCGGCGGCGACCAGTTCTTCGAGGGATTCTGTCACCTCTTTGGCGAGGGTCGAGGTATTTTGGGTCGTCCCCGCCACTTGTTCGATACGGTCGTTCACCTGCTTGGAAGCTTCGGTTTGGGTGGTGGTGTTTTGTGAAATCGATTGAATGTAGCGATCGATCGTCTGGCTGACATCGGCGAGACCTTTGAGGGTTTGCTTGGTTTTGGCCACGAGTTCGGTACCTTCAGCGACTTCTGATTTACCCACTTCCATCGCTTGTTGCACTTCCTCAGTATCGAGTTGAATCACTTCGACGATTTGCTCGATACTGCGGGTGGCTTCGGTGGCGCGTCCGGCAAGGCGGCGCACTTCTTCGGCGACGACTCGGAAACCCTGGCCGTTTTCTCCTGCCCGCGATGCCTCGATACTGGCATTGTACGCCAACAAATTCGTCCGTTCGGCGATGCCGGAAATGATGGTGAGGATTTGCAGGATTTGTTTGAAGGACTCCGTGAGGCGATCGACCTTACTGGCAGTTTCGGCGACGGCGTTACTGATATTTTTGATACTCGTCACCGTCAAGTCCATCACTTCTTCTCCATCTCGGGCGGCTTTAGCGCCCTGTTGGGCGATGGCGGCGGCTTGTTGGGCCGAGCGATCGATCCGACGGATGGCATCGCCGATCTCTCCAACGGTCACGAGCGTTTGTTCGATTTCCCGAGCTTGAACGTCGGCTTCTCGGGAGAGCGTTTTGACAGCGGGGGCGCTACCGGTGGCGAGGTCGTTGACCTGGTTCGCGACGGTTTGTACCTGCAATACCAGTTCTCGCAGGCGTCGAATGGTGGTGTTGAAGGCGTCGGCGATCGATCCCACCGATCCTTCGGTCACGGCGGCGTTGACGGTTAAGTCACCGCGTTGTGCGCCTTCGATTTCGAGCAGCAGGTTCATAACCCCTCGTTGCAGGCGTTCTTTTTCGCGACGCTGCTGTTGGGCTTCTTTTCGGCGCAGTTCTTCTTGACGTTTTACGGTGTCGATGTTGGCTTCGATACTAGCCGCCATTTGGTTGAGTTCTTGGGAGAGAATACCGATTTCGTCGGCGCGTGCAGTGGCTTCGAGGCGCACGCCGCGATCGCCCCGGCCGACTTTTTGAGCGAACCACGCCAGATCGCCGAGCGATCGCGCGAAGGCTTTGGCGACGAGGATCGCTACGGCACTCACGACGATCGCCGCACCGCCACCGACGGCGATGCCCAATAGCTGTTGCGCCCGCACTAGCCGTTCGAGTTCGGTTTGCGGTTTGGCCACGGACACCATGCCGATCGGCGACACGTCGGGGTCGCTGCGCCGTTTGTGGTTGTAGAGGGGCTGATAGACGGTGAGATAATTTTTGCCGTTGATGTCTTCGACGAGGGAATAGGTTTCTTGCTGTTCTTCGAGAACGGATTCGGTGACGCGCTCCGAGGCTAGGGTGCCGATGGCGCGAGTTCCGTCACCCGCATCGACGTTGGTGTTGACGCGCCAGTTGTAGGCGTATACGGAGATGGCATTGGCTCCGAACAGTTGTTGGAATTCGTCGAGGAGGGCGTGGTGGCGGTTGTGGAGAACTCCAACGATCGCCGTTCCCACGACGCGATCGCCGATTTTAACGGGATAGACCACCACCGTCGCCAACCCGGCTTGAAAATCGTCGAGATCGTCAGCTCGACGGGCGGCCGAAGCGGCGTCGGCATCTTGCGAGATGTCAGAACGCAACGGAATTTCGGCCTGTTGTCCCAATCCCAACCGTTCCAGAATCTCCGCCGATACGATTTCGATGCCCCGTTGTGGTTGCCCGTTGAGGAGAACGGTCTTCACGATGTCTAAGTCGTCCAAAGGGATACCCGATTCCGTCTGCACCCGCTGGAATTCGTCGGAGGAAATGGAGCGTTTCGGGTCGGGAAGGGGCGGATAGGTGGGTTCTTCTAGAGCTGAAGTATGGATTTTAATGCCCTGGGCGACGGTGCGTCCCCGAGCGTCCGTGAGGATACGGAAACTCTTGGTCGTGTCCGCGCGGTTTCGGTCTCCAGCGGCCAGTGCTTCGGTGACCAGCGCGTCGAGATACTCCCGTTCTCGGTTGATTTGTCCGCTGTTGCTGAGGTCGATGCCGCGAATTTGCACCAGTTGGGAAAGGTTTTCGGCTTCGGTCACGCTGTCGTCTTCCGTCCAGAGGACGTAATCGTTCCGCCACGCCGCTACGTCGGAGGACAGTTGGGTGAGAAATTCTTCTTGAACGCGTTCTTGAGTTCGGGAAACGAGGAACAGCGTCGTGAGGGCGACGGGAACCACGGAACCGCTCACCAGTAGAATGGTGAGTTTGTTGGTAAAGCTGAGGTTTTCCCAACGCCGTTTTACCCAGGTTTTGGCGGTTTTGAGGGGAGCGAACCGAACGCCGGTGTCGCTGTCCTCGTCAAACTCGCCTTCTTCTATAGCCGTTGGGGACGCGATCGCCGTCGTCGCAGTGGTATCGGCGTTTCCCAGACTCTCGAGGGCGCGACGGGCGCTGGTTCCGTAGAATCCGTCGGGGTCTTCGGCGATGATGGCGTCGTACAGTTGGCGGGCGCGATCGAGTTGCCCGGACTGTTCGAGGCGGTTGGCTTCGAGAAACTGTTCGAGTAGGGCGTCGGCGGCGGCTTGTTGGGTGGCGATGTTGCCGTTGGCAGCAGAGGGCTGGTTCATGTCAGGGAGGAGGGAAGAGGGAATAGGGGAAGAGGGAAGGCCGTTAGCACTTGCTTCCTCGGGCAGATGGGGAGGCTTCGTTAGGGAAGAGTGAAGCGTGAAGTGTGAGGACAATTGACAGTTTCACCTCATCTCCTCATCTCCCCATCTCATCATCTCCCTATCTCATTTAACGTGTTGGTACACGACATCGAGGAGTTCTTTGGGGGCATAGGGTTTGACGAGGTAGGCTTGGGCCCCTTGGCGCATCGCCCAGAAGCGATCGAATTCTTCGCTCTTGGAACTACAGAAGACGACGGGGATATCTTGGAGTTGCTCGTTTTCTCGGATGGTGCGGCAGAGTTCGAGGCCGCTTTTTCCGGGCATGACGATGTCGAGGACGAACAGGTCGGGGGGGGAACCGCTTTGGAGTTTGTCCCAGGCTTCGTCGACGCTACTCGATAGGGTGACTTGAAACCCCGCCTGTTTGAGCAGGGCTTCGATCATTTTTTGTTCGGCGTGACCGTCTTCGACAACAAATACGTGTTTCATGGCTAGAGTCTCGATCGCGTGGGCTAAACAAACGAATGGGAACAGTGGCGTCATTCAACCTGAAATTTTGCCACAGAGGATTTGAGGG
Source organism: Geitlerinema sp. CS-897 (assembly GCF_028368005.1). NCBI lineage: Bacteria > Bacillati > Cyanobacteriota > Cyanophyceae > Geitlerinematales > Geitlerinemataceae > Geitlerinema > Geitlerinema sp. CS-897. Next base: position 7,718 of record NZ_JAQNCQ010000331.1, read on the forward strand.
TCTCAACTTCTTCGAGCAGTCCTTGCAGGACGCTGACGACGCGTTGGGCTTCCTCGGTGTTGGTGAGGGCAACGCGGTTGACCTCTTCCATAACGCGGTTGACGTCTTGAGAAGACCGGGCCCGGTCGGCGCTGTCGCGGGCGACGGTTTGCAGGGAACCGTCGATGGCCTGACTCAGTTCGCTGAGTTGGCGCAGGGTTTGTTGAGTTTGACCGACCGATCGCGTGCTACTGACCACTTCGGCGGTTCCAGCTTCGAGAACGTCGAGAACGTCGGCAGTTTCAGCTTGGATGCTACCGACGAGTCGTTCGATGTCTCCGGCGGATTCGCCGATTTGGGTGGCTAAGCCCCGCACGTCGTCGGCCACTTGTCGGAATCCTTCGCCCCGTTCCCCCGCTCGGGCGGCTTCGATGGCGGCGTTGAAGGCGAGCAAGTTGGCTTTTTCGGAAATTCCGGAGACGACGGCGAGGATTTGTGAGACTTCTTGGGCCGATTCGGCGAGGCGTTTGGCTTTTTTGGCGGTGTTGGCGACGGCGGTACGCAACTGTTCCATGCTTTCGGTGGTGCGGTCCATGTTACTGTCGCCGAGTCGGGCGGCTTCGGTGGCTTGACGGGCGAGATCGGCGGCGTCTCGGGTCGATCTCGACAGGCGATCGATGGCGTCGGCGATCGCGCGAACGGTGTCGAGGGCGCTTTGTAGGTCTTGGGATTGGTGGCGGGCGGCATCGCTGAGTTGGCGAACGGCCGTTTCGCTGTCGTGGGTGCGTTCGGTTACGTCGGCGGCGACGCGGGCGGTTTGGCTGACGAACTCTCGCAGCGATCGCGCGGTGGCGTTGAAGGCGTCGGCGATCGCTCCTACTGCGCCGTCGCTGAGGGGCGCTTCGACGGCGAGGTTGCCGCTGCGGGCAGCTTCGAGACGCTCGAGTAAGTCGAGGGCTTGTTGTTGGAGGCGGTCTTTTTCGGCGCGATCGCGCTGGCGCTCTTGCTCTTGTTGTCGTTCGAGCTGTTGCAGGCGATGGTTTTGGTTGGTGACGAGATCGGCAATATCTCTCAGGTTTGCGGCGATCGCGCCAATCTCGTCTCTCCCCTCGGGAATCTCTAGGGGACGCGTCGGACGATCGAGCTTGACTTTTTTGGAAAAATATGCTATTTGGCGTAAGTATCGATCGAGCCGCTGTAGCCGGGGCAGTGTCAAACTCGCCAGAGCCAGGATGCTGACCGCGCCGACGATCGCCGCCAACAGGGTTTGTCGTTGGAGAACGCGATCGCGATCGTCGGTTTCGGAAGGGGTCGTAGCGGGCGGTAGGGTTTGCGGTGCCAGCCACAGCGTCGCCCCGGCGGTCAGGACGGCGGGAACGGCGGCGGCCGCCACGAACATCAATTTGAGGGTCGTTCCCAACCCCCCGCGCGATCGCGCTACGGCTGTCTTGGGTTCCCGAGGAGGGGAGGTGTCGAGGGGAGGACTTGGAGGAAGCGGTACTGTCGGCTCGGATTCTGTCGAACGCTCCTCGGAGTTGGAGTCGGGTCTTTCGAGGGTCGTGTCTTCGAGGGCTGCCGGTTCTGAGGCGGGTAAAGCAGCGAGGGCTTGACTGGCACTCTGACCCCAAACGCCCGTACTGTCGCGGGTGACGATATCTTCGTAAATTTCTCGGGCGCGATCGATTTCGCCGGACTGTTCGAGTCCGTTGGCGGTCAGCAGCAGTTGCAACAGGTCGTCAGAACCCTTGGCGTCTTCGTCTGGGGCAGTCTCGGCAGCGATCGCCTCTGGCTCTGCTGCCGCGAACGACGCGGTATCGCGTTCGGGGGTCGGTTGGGTCATGGGATAATCTCCGGTCGCATCGCGTAAAACAGACAGCAGTTGAGATCTCAAGCGGGTGCGAGGTCGAGGGGCGTTTCGCGCAAAGCCTGGAGTAAGGCGGGGGAATCGAGAACGGCCAAGCCAGTCGTACCGTCGTAGACGATTTGTTTCATCAGACCTTGCAGTCGCGGTTTGAGCCGCTTGGTGACGGGCAGTTCGCGCTGGGGCGAAAACACCCCTTCGAGGTCGGTGACGACGCAGGCCACCGCCGGCCGGGGGGCGCGGTTTCGGTGGGGGTCGTTCTCGGAAATTCCGACGACCGCAGCGTTTGAGGTCGGGGATGCCGACAGCGCGATCGCTTTGAGGGCTTGTCCGGGGATCGCCGGTAACGGCCCGAGTTCGAGAAAGTGACTTAAATCGAGAACCCACGTCAAGGTTCCGCGACGGTTGATGACCCCCAGCAAAGCCGGAGCGACGCCGGGAACGGGACAGACGAGCCGTCGGTCGATTTGTAATGCCGCCTCGATTTGGCTTAGGGGCAACGCCACGCGCACCGTCGAGGATACCCGAATTTTAAAATAGTCTCGTTCCATCAGAAGTTTGCCGTCTTCTCGCCCTACGCATCGATCGGAATGTTTTGCAGGACTTTACCGATAGACTCGACGAGGTGAGCCGGATGGAAGGGCTTCGTGAGGTAGTAGTTCACACCCAACGTTTTAGCCCGAATGCGATCGAGAATGCCGTCGCGTCCGGTGAGCATAATAATGGGAATGTCCCGCAGTTGTCGCGACTGCCGCAGCATACTACAGAGTTCGTAGCCGTCGATATCGGGCATATTCACGTCCATTAAAATGACGGCGGGTTTCTGTCGAACCAATGCTGTGAGGGCTTGGGCGGGTTCGGTGATACCGAGAACGTCGTAACCCGACATTTCTAAAATACCCCGTACCTGTTTTTGCACGGTTTTACTGTCGTCGATGCAGGCGACTACTGGCCGGACGTCGTTTTGCGATTCGGTGACGTCTTGGAGATCGCTCGTGTCGGGTTGACTGTCGGTCAGGGTTTCGAGAATTCCGTCGGACGAAAATGGCTGCACCCACGTCACCAGGTTTTGAACCGAGGTTTTGAGCAGGGTGGCGATGCGATAGATCGAAAGCTGTTGGTGGAGGATTCGAGCGGTGGCTCGAGCGACCTGTTGGGGATCGCGATCGGATTTTAGGGGAAACGGATGTTGTTTCGACAGTTCTAAAAAGTCCGATTCTCGTTCCTCGGGCAAGTACAATCGCGCGAACGGCGAGGGTAGCGTCTGACGCCACTGTTGCCACTGTAGCGCCATTTGCCAGAGCGGAGCGGGTATGTCGGTCAGGGGCGTTTCGATCAAAATGGGATCGACTTTCGCGCCTTTCTCGAATTCGATGGGGGCTTTAGACAGGGCGAAAATATGAACCAAGCCTTCTAAACTCAGCCGCACGAGCAGTTGTCGGAGTTTAGACATCGGAAGACCGTTTCCGTGCCACCACTGACAAATTTCGGGGTACTCGTTACGGTCGTCGGAAAACTCCAGTTTGGCTAAGGCCGGTTGTACGGTTCGCATCAAACACTGTAACCGTTCGGTTTTTCGTCCGACGCTGGTGGCGTAGGTCAGTTGTCCGCCCCGTAGAAACAGTTGCCAGCTTACCGTGCGATCGTCGGGATCGCTGACGGTGATGCACCCGGAGGTTTTCTTGGCAACGAGATATTCGATCGCTTTGCGCGGGTTAGCAATCGTGCGCGTCGCACTATCGTTACTCGGCTTGGGAGGAGAGTTGCCAGTCATGATCGATGGTTCGGGACTGATGGTCGCGTCGCTCGCCCGAACGCACATTTCGGTTTCGGCTCGGCATGAAGACGCGCGCGGGCAGAACATAGCCCTTCAGAAAGCGTGAGTCCGGTTTCGACGGGCTTCCTGAAGGCGGAAAGTCGAGAGATTCACGGCGAGCCTGACACGTGCGAGCGGCGATCGAACCGAATATCGCGCGATAGGCGAACGATTTAGCCGACTGCGTATCCGCAGTCAGTTTATCGCAGTTATTTACCTGCAAGCAACGGCAATTTCACGGAAATCTTCTCACACCAGTTTGGGGGGTCACACCCCTCAAAAATCGATCGTTAGGGGAGCGCGAGGAAAGGGAATTACGTCGCGAATGTTTGCCATTCCGGTCACGAACTGAACCAACCGCTCGAATCCCAGCCCGAACCCGGCGTGAGACACGCTTCCGTACCGACGTAAATCGAGATACCACCAGTAATCCTCTCGGTTCAATCCGCTCTCTCGAATTCGCCGTTCGAGTACGTCGAGCCGTTCTTCACGCTGCGATCCGCCGATGATTTCGCCAATTTTTGGAACGAGAACGTCCATGGCCGCCACGGTTTTTTCGTCGTCGTTGAGACGCATGTAGAAGGCTTTAATATTCCTAGGATAATTGTAAACGATTAGCGGTTTGCCCAACAGTTCTTCGGCGAGATATCGTTCGTGTTCCGATTGCAAATCTACGCCCCATTCAACGGGAAATTCAAAGGTGCGATCGGCTTTTTCCAACAGTTCGATCGCTTCGGTATAAGAAACCCGCTCGAAATCGTGCCGTAAAATGTTTTCTGCCCGCTCTAAAACTCCCTTATCGATCCGTTGGTTAAAAAATTCCATGTCCTCGGGACAGGCTTCTAACACGGCGTTAAATAGGTATTTGAGGAAGTCTTCGGCGAGATCCATGTCGCCAGCCAGGTCGCAAAACGCCATTTCCGGCTCGATCATCCAAAATTCAGCCAAATGGCGCGAGGTATTGGAATTCTCGGCGCGGAACGTCGGACCGAAGGTGTACACGTTACCGAAGGCCATGGCCATCACTTCGGCTTCGAGTTGCCCGCTAACGGTCAAATAGGCGGGTTTTCCGAAGAAATCCCGGCTGTAATCGACGGCTTGCGCCTCGGTTCGAGGTACGTCGGCCAGGTCGAAGTGGGTCACAGAGAGCAGTTCGCCCGCCCCTTCGCAGTCGCTAGCGGTGAGGATGGGAGTGTGAATCCACAAGAAACCCCGTTCTTGGAAAAATCGATGGATGGCGTCGGAGGCGGCGTTCCGCACGCGAAAGACAGCCCCGAGGGTGTTGGTGCGCGATCGCAGGTGAGCGATGGTTCGCAAAAATTCAAAGGAATGGCGTTTTTTCTGGAGGGGGTAAGTTTCGCTATCGACCTCGCCGCACACCATCACCGTTTCGGCTTTGAGTTCGATGCGCTGACCTTTGGCGGGGGACTCGACGAGGGTTCCAGACACTTCGACCGACGCCCCCGTGTTGAGACGTTTGACGAGCGTGTCGTAGTCGGGAAGTTCGGGGTCGAGAACCACTTGTAAGTTAGCTAGAGACGAGCCGTCGTTGACTTCGACAAAGGAAAACTGTTTGAGTTCCCGTTTGGTTCGCACCCAACCGCGCACGCAAGCGGTTTCGTCGGGAACGCCGTGACGCAAAATCTGGATAATTCTTCGCTGTTCCATAGAGGGAAAGGGATTCAAGCGGCTGTTTCAGCCAGCACAGGACTTCAATATCCAGCCTACAACAACCCCCAAGCCCAGAAAGCGCACGGCTTGCCAGAAGGGTTCGCGCAAGTCCCGCCAGGAGAACAGTTGGCTTTCGAGGCGGACTTCCACCTGTTCGAGTTGTTCGGTGAGACGTTTCAGGTCGTCTTTGAGTTTTTGGCGTCGGTCTCGATCGCGCTGCACTTGAGCGTGACGCAGCTTTAATTGGGTCAAGGCGGTTTCGAGGTCTTGAAGGGAGCGATCGAGATCGGCGTCGTCGTCGGAGGACGGGATCGGGGCGGGATCGGTCGGTGGAGTCATGGGGAGATGGCTGACAGAGACGGCGAAAAACATTACAGTGAAAAGAAAGCTCTGGCGTGCGATCGCCTCTGTTGTAGTCTAACGGGGTTTTGCCCCGCGATACCTGTGACTCGATTTTCTACGACTTCTGATGCGGCGACGTCTCCTCTCGGTGGCGATCCCCGTCTGGCCGAACTCCGAGAGTTCGAGACCTTGGAACTGGCACGAGCGTTAGCCGAACGTTTGGCCCTCTCCGAACGCGACTGGCACCGTCTCAAGTCTAACCGCTCGGTTCGCGCTCGGGAACAACTGGCGGCGGCGTTGGTCTTTCTACTCAAAGACGCTCCTGAAGAAGCGCTGCCGCGACTCCAGCAGGCGATCGGTTGGCTCGATCGCTCGATTTCCGCTCCTCCCTGTCCGCAACACGGCACGAAACACTCCTCTAAGAGCGATTCGACAGGTTAAAATTTCGAGTTAAAATTTTGGGCGACGAACGCTGCGAGGCACCAGTTTGCCGAGGCGAAGTTGCCGCTTTTGAGGCGTCCATTCGACGCGATCGAAAATTTGGTTCAAAATATACAATCCCCGACCGCACTCGGAGGTGTCGTCGGGGAGGCTGTCTTCGTCAGCGCTGGCACAGCAGCAGGCTTCTGGGTCGAAGGGTCGATCGCCGCGATCGGAAATCGTCCACCAGTAGATATCTTTGGAAAAGGAAAATTCGACCGTAATCGTCTTTCCGGGGTCGAGTTGGTTTCCGTGTGTGGCCGCGTTAACTAAAGCTTCTTGAAGGCCGAGCCGAATTTCGGGCTGGAGAGATGCTGGAATTTCGGCCAGGAGTAGATCCAAAATCGGACAGAGATAAAGAGTCGAAGCAAAACTAACCGTCCCCTGGCAGCGTCCCGTGGAAGGCATGGGGAGAGCCATTACAGAAAAAACCATGGATTTTTTAGCTCAATAGAAGTATGCATCGATTCAATGCTTGGGTCATTGGCTTTACCGCATAATATATTTGACGCTTATGCTTCTATCCTAGCGAAATATTGCCAGAGATCGCCAAAAAACGCAAGTCTGCTTCTGGCGAAACAGTCCAGTTTACTCGGCAAACCGGGTAGTTTTGAACAATAATAGCGACGCATTCCTCCACCTCGCGCGACTCAGGTGGGGGTTAAGGAGTTCAGCCTAGTGGTATCATGTGACCAACTTAATGGGCACGGCAAAAGACGGAACAAAAATTCCGAGTCCTCTGGAGGCACGATTCATTAAGTGAGGTTAATTCCCTGTAAGTCCAATGAGTCGGTTAATATACGTCAGACTCCAGGCAAGAGTTTTTC
>NZ_JAQNCQ010000332.1:0-13281 GCF_028368005.1 Geitlerinema sp. CS-897
ATTTGGCTCTTCCGTTGAAAAAGTGGGAATATCCCTTATCGAGATGGCGCAATCCTTGTTGGAGAGGAACACAACTTACTTCCCCAAGAAACTGCAACTCCTCTTCTTGCTTCCATTGCGTCAGCATCTTCGAGGTTTCGCCATATCCTACCTTCTCCTGTCGCTCTTTCCAGGCTTTCGATCTCGCTGCCAACGCCTTGTTGTAGACGAGCCTCACGCACCCAAGGGTTCGGCGCAAGAGAGACTCTTGCTTGGGAGTCGGATAGAAGCGATATCGGAATGCTCGAAGTGCCATTTAGATAGTTTAGACACTAATGCCAGTGTACTCTAAAGCCGCCCTAGAAGGCCTGCCCTGAGCTAAGTCGAAGGGGCGGGGTTTCAAACCCAAATTTTTCGATGAAGCAAATCGATCGCCAATAAAAACTCGCCTTCCACCATCGTTTCGATCGCGCCATAATTGAGAATATAGTCACAAGATCGCACCCCTCCCGATGACTCACTTTACCTCTACGCAACTCTCCCTCGATCGATTCCTCGAAAAGTACGGAGACAACCCACGTTACGAACTCATCGACGGCGAACTACGCGATATGGAACCCACCGGACCTCACGAAACCGTCGCGGGAAACCTTTCAGGATACCTTTTCGCCGAAATCCAGACATCGCGTCAACCTTGGATTCTCCCCAAAAACTGCCTCATCCAACCCCCCGCCTCAGAAGCCACCGCCTTACGCCCCGATGTCATCGTTTTAGACGAAACGCAACTGCACGCAGAACCCCTGTGGCAACAGGAACCCATCATCTGCAACGGAAACAGCATCAAATGGGTGGCTGAAGTCGTCAGTACCAACTGGCAAGACGATTACGCTCGCAAAATTGAAGAATACGCCCTCTTGGGAATTCCAGAATACTGGATTGTCGATTATCGCGGTTTAGGCGGGTTGGCGTTTATTGGGAAGCCCAAACAACCCACGTTGACGGTGTGTTGGCTCGAAGAACCAACCGCCGACGAATACCGACAGCAACCCTATCGTCTAGGCGACCCCCTTCACTCGCCGCTCTTTCCCCAGTTGCAGCTACGTCTCGACGATCTACTCCCTCGAACCTGACGCTACAATCGAAGTATCGCACGATCGCCGTTTCGGTGCGACCTATGGCACTGCTGCAACGCTATCAAATCGCCTCCATCCTCGGAAAAGGGGCGTTTGGCACCACCTACAAAGCTCGAGATCTCGATCGCGATCGCTGGGTTGCCATTAAAGTCTTATCCTTAAAACAGGTCGCCGACTGGAAAATCGTCGAAATGTTCGAGCGAGAAGCCCAAGTTCTCGAACGACTCAACCACCCCGGCATCCCCAACTACGTCGATTATTTCTATCGCGACACCCAAGACGATCGCCTGTTTTGCTTAGTTCAAGAACTCGTCGAAGGCAAATCCCTCGCCGCTTGGGTCAAACAAGGTTGGAGAGCTACGGAAGACGATGCCAAACACATCGCCATTCAAGTCTTAGAAATTCTCGATTACCTCCACTGGCAAATGCCCCCCGTCATCCATCGCGACATTAAGCCTCAAAATATCATTTTAAAACCCGATCGCTCTGTCTATCTCGTCGATTTCGGAGCCGTTCGAGATATTTATCGCAACAGCCTGATTCTCGGGGGAACCTTCGTCGGAACCGTCGGCTATATGCCCCCCGAACAGTTTCGCGGCAAAGCCTTTCTCGCCTCCGATTTATACGCCTTGGGAGCTACATTACTTTTCTTACTCAGTCATCGTTCTCCCGAAGAACTCCCTCACCATCGCCTGAAAATCGACGTACAGAAAGCGATTCGAGTCTCCGAGGATTTCGCGGCATGGTTAGAAAAGATGATAGAACCGGCCATCGAAGACCGCTACAAATCTGCCCGAGAAGCCTTAGACGTTCTTCAGGGAAAACGCCAACTGCGACGTTCTCCCCCTCCACCTCAACCCATCCTTCCCCAACAACGCCAACCCAAAGGCTCGCGGATACAGGTTTGGCAAAGCGACGATCTCGCGACTGTTAACGTCCCCTCAGCAGGGATTGCGCCGTCCAACTTTACGTTACTGGGAATCACACTATTTTGGAATCTCATCGTCGGAAGTATCGTCTCGGCTGCCCTCTTTGGCGGGAATTGGCTGATATTACCGTTTTTATCGCTCCACGCCCTCGCCGGAGCGGGGTTACTCTTTAAGAGTTTGGGAACCATCGCCAGTTACGGACGCCTGACGATCGATCGCCATCACTTCAACATCTATCGGCGGTGTCTGGGCGTCACCTACAACCAATATGGCGGGAATACCTCGGAACTCCAAGGGGTTCGTTTAGAAGTCTCCCTCGACGAACACGGACGGCGAAAAGTGCGTTGCCTCTTGCAAGGGCGCGATCGCACCTACGATTTCGCGCCCAATCTGACCCCCGTTGAAAAACGCTGGCTGGTGGAAGTCATCTCCAATCTACTCCAGTCGTTTCAATCGGACTCAGACGACTCCGGCCACCGCCAAACGTAATCTGCTAACGACCGTTCTGGCGTCGAAGGAAGGTCGGAATCTGGGTCGAACACCACCAACACAGTTTCCAAACCGGGAATTCGACGATCGACCCGTTGGGGAATTCCATCGCCGTACGCAATATGACCCTGACCCGCCAACACGACTACAGTGGTCTGCGGGTTCTCCGCCACGAACGCCGCCACCCGATCCGCCATCGTTTCGTCCCAGAGAACCTGGGCTTGAAAAAAATACTCGAACGCCTCGCTCGAACCCTGTCCTTCGTGGTAGCGATCGTAAATCTCCTTCAACCGCTGGCGATAGAACTCGTTATCCGTTCGCATTTCGTCGAGGGGAGGAACGAAATCGCGGTATTCGGCGGCAATGTTCTCGAAGCCTCCTGCGGCCACCTGTCGCAAGGCTTCGCTGGGAGCGTTTAACGCCAAAACTGGGATTTGGTGGGTTTTGGCGAAACGCAAAATCGGGGCGTAGAATTCCCAAGGAAACCCCCATCGCGTTTCGTATTCCGTTCGTTCGAGAAATTCGGTTTCGTCGATCTCTCCGGCGAGATAGCGATCGATCGCCGTTTGATAGGGTCGCTGAAACATCTCCATTCCGATGGCGAGATCGGGATTTTCTGCATAGAGGGTTTGTAAAATCTCCAGTTGCGCCTGGTGGTGTTCCCGGCGATCGTGAATTTCGCCGAGATAGATAACGTCTGCTTGGTGGAGGCGGCGATCGAACCCATCGCGGCTGACCACCTCACCGTGAGTCGGATATGTAATCGTTTGCGCCCAGGCCGCCGGAACGCCGCAACACAGCCACGCACTCAGCAGACAAGCAGACAGTTTGAGGTTCATGGAATTTCCCGAAGCAACAGTTTAAAGTTTCGAGGCGGTCACCCGATATTTTTCGAGCAGTTTCAACACCTCGCGTTCTTGAAATGTCTTAACTAACTCGCCGATCTGTGCCGCAAAAGGAGCGTACTGAACGTTCTCCGAAGCTAAGGCGTTCACTCGCTTTCGTAATTTTCGCAGATTTCCCCGTTTGGCCAAGTCGATGAGAACGTCGAGTTCGGTTAACGGAGGCGGAACCACTACTGAATCGTCGCGATCTTCGTGGGTGGAACCCTCGAGACGGTTCGACTCTTCGTCGCTTTGAGGTTCGCGATAAACCCACTCGAGTTGTAGCAATCGCTGGAGTTTATCGAGGAGTTCTTCAACTTGCACGGGTTTGGCTAAAAATTCGTTCCCCCCCATATCGAGACTGCGATGTCGATCGGTTTCAAACACGCTGGCCGAGGAGACGATAATCGGAAGCGTTTGAAACTGGGGCATTTTTCGCAGTTGTCGCATCATCTCAAAGCCGTCGAGTTCGGGCATTACCAAATCGGTAACGATGAGATCGGGAGCTTCTGACACCGCTTTGGCTAATCCTTCTCGTCCGTTTTCCGCCTCGACGAGAGCGAAGCCGAGGGGATCTAAGATATTGAGCAACACCGCTCGGTTTTCCCACTTATCATCTACCACTAACACCTTCTGTTTTTCTCCCTGATAACCGTCGATGCGATCGTGTCGGGCCATGGCTAAACGAACCCAATCGGTGGCCACGGGTAACTCGACATCGAACCAAAACCGGCTTCCTTCTCCGAGACGGCTTTCGACCTGAATTTGACTGTCCATCAACGCGACGATTTTCTGGGCGATCGACAGTCCCAAACCCGTTCCTTCGGCCATGCGGGGTGCATCTCCTACTTGCTCGAAGGGTTGGAAAATCTTTTCGATTTGCTCGGGAGTCATGCCGATCCCCGTATCTTCGATGAGGAATCGAACGTTCACCGCTTTCTCCCGACCCTCTTCGGTTTCGATGTTCGAGATAACGCTGACACTGAAGGTCACGCTCCCACGTTTGGTATATTTGACAGCGTTGCCCAACAGGTTGATTAAAACCTGACGCAATCGTTTTTCATCGGCATAGATCGCTTCGGGAATTTGAGCGTTCAGGTGATAGTTGAACTTCAAGCGTTGGTGTTGGGCTTTGATTTGAAAAATTTCGGAGACGCCAGTCAAAAAGGCAGGAAAATGGAACTCTTTCGGCATGAGTTCCATCTTATTTGCTTCGATTTTTGAGAGATCGAGGATATCGTTGATGAGCGTTAAAAGATGGTTTCCACATTGTTGGATGACATCGAGTCCCTGTCGTTGTTGGTTGAGATCCTGGCTCCGTTGGAGAATTTGGGCGTAGCCTAAAATGCCGTTGAGGGGCGTTCGTAATTCATGGCTCATATTGGCCAGGAACTCGCTTTTCGATTGGTTGGCGAGATCGGCTCGTTCTTTGGCAACGGCCAGTTCAGCAGTGCGTTCTTCGACTCGTTTTTCTAATGTGGAAAAGGACTCTTGTAACTGATCGGCCATGGAGTTGAACGCACGAGCCAACTGTCCGAGTTCGTCTTTTCGTGTCGTGTCGAATTGAATGTTAAAGTCGCCCTTGGCGATCTTTTGAGTGGCTCCCAAAAGTTTGGTTAAGGGGTTGGCAATTTTGTGCTGTAAAACAAAGAAAAGCAATATGATTTCTAAAATCAAGGAGACCAACCCAACTAGCAAAACAAACTGAGTGGTTTCAAACGCTTTAGCTTGAAGTAGCTGTTCTGGGTAAACGGTGATTAAGTACCAATCAGCACTTTCAAGGCGAGCGATCGCCAAATATTCACGATCGCGATCGTTATAAAAAACGGATTGGTTCGGATCTCCTGATTTGATAATATCAAAAATATTTTGGAGGTGTTCGTCTCCTAATTGCGCGACGGTGAGTTGACCGTCACTCTCTCGAACGCGATCGATAAATTCAGGATGCGCGATTAAGTTGCCGTCCGCTCGAACGATAAGGTTATACGTTCCCGGCAAAGCATCTTGAATCGTTCGCTCTAAGAACTGGTTTAAAACAATGTCGTGACCGATCGTGCCGATGTGTTGTCCGTCTTCGTTGTCGATCGGCGTTTCTCCAGACACGAGCCAATCCCCCGTAACCGGATCGTCATACACTCGCGTCCACAGAGTTTGACGTTCGGGGTTGTATTCTGGTTCTCCGAGATACACCCATTCTTCGCTGCGAATGTCTAAGTCCGTATCGGCATCGAGTCCCCACGTCGATCCCGGCCAGAACATGACAATTCCCCCTTCGGGGAAGCTGATATAGGTACTGAGAAAACGATTTCGCCACGCCGCACCGTATTGTTGTACCAACTCGTAATAAACAACGAGACGTTGGCGAAGTTCGTCGTCTAGAACGACATCGGGACTGATAAATACAGTGGGATACTGTTCGGTATTGAAGTTCTCGTAGGACGTTCCTTCAGGAAGGTTGCGAACGGTTCCGTCCGACCATCGATAGAAATAGCGATCGAACTTTTCTTGCGACTCCTCTGGATCGATCTCACGTAACGCTTCGAGGGTGTCTTGGCGAAGTAATTCGTGATTGTCTTCAGCTAGGGTAAAAATTGCTTCTTCCCGCTTGGCTCGCTCGGTAATATATTTGGTGAGTTTCGATCGCGTATCCTGAGAAAGTTGGGAACTTAAATAAAAGTAGCTGACAAACGAGACGATCGCGATAACACCTGCAACGCGTATTCCCATGTTACGTAGGGTAACGCGAGCTAAAGATTCCTGGGTTTGGCTTGGCATGAGAAACACTCGAGAAAAGGGTCTGGGTTTAAAGAGCGTGAAAATTTCACTCGGATCGATATTCAATTCAAGACGATCGATACCAAATGGCTCTTTTCTAATCTATCCCATTCTCCTATCACAACGACACAGATGTCATCCGTAGAATTCGGGACGACTTTCTATAAGAATATTTTCAGAGAACTCAAAAACACTTTGACTTTTTAGTAAAGCGATCGAACAGAGATCGTTTGTTATCGAATATAGCAGCCCCAAATGAGTCGTCAAAAATTAAAATGCCAGAAAAAATAAGATTTTCCGTTCCCGATTCCCTTTATTCCTTGTTCCCCGTTCCCTGTTCCCTTTATCCCCTTTTTGTCTCGATTTTGTTACACAACTGATTTAGGGTTGCTATATCTGACAACACATCGACTCGTACGATTTAACTCAACGCTCGGAATCTGCAACCTGCGTTTGATACTGTTCTAAGAGTTTTAAGACCTCTCGTTCTTGAAATTCTTTGACTAACTGACGGATCCGTCGAGCAAACGGGGCGTACTGAGGATCTCGCTCGGCCAACGCTGCAACTTGCTTTTGTAATTTTCGCAAACTTCCTCGTCTGGCTAAATCCAAAAAGACCTCGAGTTCGGATAACGGCAGCGGTACTAATTCCATCTCATCGGTTTCCTCCTCAGAAACAACCGTGAGATCGGTTGGTTCTCGAGGCGTCTCTGAATAAATCCAATCGAGTTGTAGCAATAACTGAAGTTTATCGAGGAGTTCTTCGACTTGTACGGGTTTGGGTAAAAATTCGTTCCCACCCATGTCGAGACTGCGATGTTGGTCTAACTCGAAAACGCTGGCTGACGAGACGATAATGGGCAAAGTCTTAAACTGAGGCATCTGACGCAACCGTCGCATCATCTCGAAGCCGTCGAGTTCGGGCATTACTAAATCGGTAACGATTAAATCGGGAGCTTCCGAAACGGTTTTGACTAAACCCTCTGCTCCGTTGGTCGCCTCGAGGATCTCGAACCCGAGAGGTTCTAAAATATTGAGCAACACTGCCCGGTTTTCCCATTTGTCATCGATGACTAAAATTTTCCGTGTCGCTCCTTCGTAGCCTCGCACGCACTCGTGGCGGGCGATCGTCGAGCGAACCCAATCGGTAGCCAAAGGTAACTCCACATCGAACCAAAAACGACTGCCTCGGTTGGGGGTACTTTCGACCTGAATTTGACTGCCCATCAACGTGACGATATTTTGGGCGATCGACAGTCCCAATCCCGTGCCTTCTGCTATCCGGGGCGCATCTCCAACTTGCTCGAAGGGCTGGAAAATTCGTTCGATTTGTTCGGGAGTCATCCCGATTCCCGTATCCTCGACCGAGAAGCGCATTTTCACGGCGGGGATTCCGTTCTCTTGGGGGGGAAGGTGGGCGATAACGCTGATGTTAAACGTCACGCGACCCCGCTGTGTATATTTAACCGCATTGCCCAACAGATTAATTAAAACTTGACGCAGTCGTTTTTCGTCAGTGTAAATCGCCTCGGGTAGCTGCGTGTTGAGTTGATATTGAAATCCCACTCCTTTTTGTTGGGCTTTAATTTGAAAAATTTCGGCTACACCCGTTAAAAATGCCGGAAAGTGAAACTCTTTCGGTATTAATTCCATCTTTTTTGCTTCAATTTTGGATAAGTCGAGAATATCGTTGATAAGCGTTAAAAGATGGTTGCCGCACTGTTGGATGACATCGAGTCCTTGTCGCTGCTGGTTGAGATCCTGGCTCCGTTGGAGAATTTGGGCGTATCCTAAAATGCCGTTGAGGGGCGTTCGCAGTTCGTGACTCATATTGGCCAGAAATTCGCTTTTCGATTGGTTGGCGCGATCGGCTTTTTCTTTGGCCACCGCAAGTTCGGCGGTGCGTTCTTCAACACGTTGTTCTAAGGTGGCAAACGACTCTTGCAGTTTTTGCGCCATGTAGGTAAACGCACGAGCTAACTGCCCCAGTTCGTCTTTACGTTTGGTATCGAGTTGCACGTCAAAACGACCGCTCGTAATCTGTTGTGTTGCTGCTATCAGCTTTTGTAACGGTAGGGCGATTTTTTGGCGCAAAACTAAGAACAATAATACAACTTCTAAAAATAAAGAAACTAATCCCACAATTAAAACAAACTGAGTCGTTTTCCAAGCTTGTTTTTCGAGTAAAGTTTCGGGATAAACTGAAATTAAATACCAAGACGAGCCGTTAATTCGTGCGACAGCAAGATATTCGCGATCGCGAGCGTTATGAAATACCACTTCGTTCGGATCGCCGGAATTGACGAGATCGAAAATCCGTTGGAGGTGTGGATCTCCGAGTTCCTCAACGGTTAATCGACCGTCGTTGGCTCGAATCTGTTCCATGAAGTCTGGATGGGCGATTAAATTTCCATCAGCCCGCACCAGAATGTTATACGTTCCCTCTAAGGCATCGTGTAGTGTGCGATCGAGCAAATCCGTTAAAATAACGTCGTGGCCGATGGTGCCGATGTGTCGTCCGTCGGCGTTATCGATGGGGGTTTCTGCCGAAACCATCCAGCGACCCGTGACGGGATTGTCAGCGTACACTCGCGTCCAAAGGGTTTGACGCTCCGGGTTGTATTTTGGAGTGCCGAGAAACGCCCATTCTTCACCGGGAATATTGAAGGTCGAATCGGCTTTGAGCGCCCAAGGAACGTCAGGCCAGAAAATAACGATTCCGCCTTCGGGAAGGCTAATATAGGTGTTTGGGAAGCGATTTCGCCATCCCGGCCCGTATTTTTTGACCGTTTCGGTATAAACGACAAGCCGTTGGCGAAGCTCGTCGTCTAAGACGACATCCGAACTGACAAAGACTGTGGTGGCGTCTGAGGCATCGAAGCGGTCTAAGTCCGTGTCTTCGGGAGCGTTGCGTAGGGTTCCGTCCGACCATCGATAGAAGTCGCGATCGAAGGTTTCTTGCCAGTCTTGGGGCGGTGAGTTTTCTAAAATAGTGAGGATGTCTTGGCGAAGTAATTCGTGATTATCTTGGGCTAAGACAAAGATGGTTTCTTCTCGCTTGGCTCGCTCTGTGATGTACTTGGCAAGTTGCGATCGCGTATCTTGAGACAGTTGAGAAGTTAGCTGAGCGTAACTTAAAAGCGAAACAAGTGCCACGACCCCAGCGATACGAATTGCCATGTTGCGTAACGTAACGCGGGTCAAAGAGTCTTGAGAACGGGCTGACATTTTAAAACCCCTTCAAAAAGGTAGTGTTGGTTATATTCGAAAACATCGCCAGGCAAAATGAGTCTTTTACAACGCTCGGTTTTAAAAGACTTTACTTCTAAATTATCCGACGATCGCCTCGTGTCAAGGCGATCGCAATTCGTTCGAGTGTTTTGCGTATTTCTACTTAGTTATACGTCAGTATTTTTGCTGAATTCATATCGATAAGTCTTCAAACAATATGTTAACAGCAAACAAAAGAGCGATCGTACCCTTTACTTCAATTGACCCGATCGCACGATCTTATAGAGCAAAACCAACCCGATCGAACAAGCTGCGCCAAATAAAATATTTGTTAACAGCGTCAGTTGCGGCGTTTGCGCCCCTGTCGAGAGAATCGCTGCCCCCAAAATTAACGCACTCAAAACCGTTCCGAAAGTACGACGGTTTGCCGACTCGTCCAAACTGCGACGCAACGAATCCAATCCCTCGACTCGTAAATTGAACCGTAACGTTTCGTTACTCAAACGATTGAGCAAAAAACTAACCTGACGCGGCGATTCGAGGGAGAGATTTTTAAACTCCAACGTCGTCCTGAACAGCGCCTGAACCGGATCGTCGCCGATGAGTTCTTTTCGGAAAATATCCGTCATGAGGGGCTTGACTTCCTCGAGGACGTTCACCTGGGGGTTGAACTGACGCGCCACCCCCTCGAGGTTCCCCAACGATTTCGCGAACAAACCGATATTTCCCGGCCAGCGCAGGTGATTGCGTCGGGCGGCCTGCAACACCTCATAAAACGCTTCGCTGGTGTTGAGTTCCGACAAACTCAAATTGTAGTAACGACGCAATAGCTGCACGTAGTCCCCTTCCAACCGCGCCAGATCGATCGGTTGCGTGGGTTCGGCCAGTTGTAGACTCAACTGAGCGCAACGGGACGCATCGGCGTTGACGATCGCCAGCAGCATTTCCGTCAGAGCCGATCGCGTTCTCGGGTCGAGCGATCCCACCATCCCGCAATCGAGAATCCCCAGGCGACCGTCTTTTAAGTAAAACAAATTTCCAGGGTGAGGGTCGGCGTGGAAAAAGCCGTCGCTGAGAAACTGTTGGAAAAACGCCCGAAAAACTAACGTCGTCAGTTCGCCCCGTTCGGTGTCGGTGCTACCGTCTTTTTTACTTCCCTGTAAGTGGGCTTTCAGCAGCGGAACGCCGTCGAGCCACTCCATAATCAAGAGTTTGCGCGTCGTGAGGTTTCGTTCGATCGCGGGAACCTTCAACCGCTCTGGCTCGAACCAAGGACTCGAGGACAGATTTTGACGCAGTTTGTCCGTATAGTTGGCTTCCTTCGTAAAGTCGAGTTCGGCGTAGAGAGCTTTTCCGAATTCGTCGGCCAGTCCGACTACGTCGTAACTCTTTCCAAATTCCGTGGTCGCCATCAGTTTGGCGATATTTTTAATCATGTCCACGTCTTGCGCGACGAGGGCTTCGATCCCCGGACGTTGGACTTTCATGACCATCTCGCGGCCGTCCCGCAAGCGAACGCGGTGAACTTGCGCCATCGAACCGGCGGCCAGAGATTGAGTATCGATGTCGGAAAACACTTCTTCGAGGGGACGGGGAAGTCCCTGACGGACGACCGGCTCGATATCCGCCCAGGGAACTGGGGGAACTTGAGCGTGAAGGGTACTCAGCGCTTCGATATACTCCGGCGGAAGTAAGTCCGGGCGCGTACTCATCAGTTGACCGAGTTTGACGTACACCGGCCCCAAGTCGGTCAGGATGTTTCGCAAGACTTCGGGGGGCGGAATGTCTGGCTCTCCGGCTGACTCTCCAGTCTGTCCGCTACTGAGAAGACTCCGCATATAGTCCCAGCCGTTGCTGAGAACGACTTCGAGGATTTCCCCCTGACGGGAATTTCGGGCAAGTTTCAGCATAAGAGATTGACTCGAACGAGTAGGGAAACGCCGACAGTCGAGATTCGGGTCGGTTTTGGAGAGGATACGTCTCCCCTCAAGTTTAATCAAATTTACAATTTTAAGGTTTTACTTGACAAGATAGATAAAATATAGTAATTAACTCCCTAATTTTCGATCGCGATCGAAAATTAGGGAGTCGCGATGGAGAATTGCCACCGCAAAGCCGAAAGCCGGTCGGTCGTTGGTGACGTCCTAAGACTCCTTATCGGATGCCTCTTCAGCCGTCGCTGAAGGAACGTCTGATTCCGAAGCCTCCTTCGGTTGCGTGATAATTTTCCAGGCCGTTTCAGCCGCTTCTTGCAGTCGGCTACCGAACTCTTCGATCTCTTTCGTCAGACCGTCCCAACGGGTTTGAACCTCGTTTTGCGCCATTTTTACGGCGTTATCGAGAGATTCTTGCTGTTCTTTGGCAAATTGTTCTGTTTGTTCGATGGTCTTTTTCGCGTCGTCGATGGCTTTGAGATAGGTTTCTTGCGTGCGATCGTTGGCCGCTTGAACTTCTGCTTGCGCTTTACGGCGGATCGCTTCGAGCAGCTCCATCGCCTTCTGCTTGACGTCCTCGTCGGCGTCGGGCATATCGCGATCGACCATTTCTCGGGTTTCGTCGCTCACTTCGACGATGGCGGAGTCTTTAGGAATCGGTTGGTTTTCGGGGGTGGGAGATTCGGAAGTCATAGGATTGCAGTGAAACTCGTCAAACTGCTTTCACGATAATCGAATTCCTCAAGCTTTGACAGCCTCACGGCATGACAGAACTCGACGGGACGTGAAATGCTAAGGTGAGTTAAAAACGTTCGCTCGAGGTTCCCCATCATGGCCAAACCCAACGCAGCCACCGATAAAGGATTTGGTGCAAAAACCGACGCTACGAAAAAATCGACGACTCAAACATCTTCCCCCTCTGAAGGCGGAACGTTTGGATTTACTCAAAAGGCAGAAATTTGGAACGGCCGTCTGGCAATGATTGGCTTTTTGGCTCTCGTCCTCATCGAACTCGTTACCAACCAGGGAATTCTGGAGTTTTTCGGACTGAGATAGGGAAATCATTGACAATTGATAATTGACAATTGATAACTGAGGAGTTCTCCCCCTCCCGTCATCACCGAATCACAGCTTGACAGGTTTCGAGAACCTGTTGGCTCGTGTCACTGGGGCGCTCAAGTTCGTGGAATCCTTGAAGAGACGGAATCGGCGAGCCAGAGCGGCCGTTGGCGACGACGGCTTCTGAAGTCAGGGCGATGTCGTACGTGTAGGTATCGTTGCGATAGCTGTCGATGATGTTTAAGGCGAGGCGATCGCGATCGAGGTCGCCGTAGAAGCAGTCGAAGGAAGAATGAGGTTGATAGAATCCTCCCACGACGCGATCGCCCGTTACCTCGAACACCATATAGGTTTCGCCAATTTGTTGGGCTTGCGAAACGGAACCGTAGACGTGCGTTCCCTCCGCCAGCACTGGCCTGACGTTGTCGAGTTGGGCGGCGGCCGAAACCGATTCGGCTCCCGTGGCGGTGGTGAAGGTCACACCAGATACGACGGCGATGAGGGCTTGGGCGATAGTGAAGGTGCGATCGAACATGATGCAGACTCCCGGTTCCGAACTCGACACTCTTACTCTCTCGCGTTTCGGGGGGAGCAGTCAGTGACCCTGTGACAGATTTTCGGGCGTTCCGATCGCAAGTGTTACGTGATTCCACGTAGGTAGTTAGTGTGATTTCGATCGCCGATCGTTTCGATAGTGCAACCTTATCGTTAGGAGCGACCTTTCTCATACTCCATCCTTTTCCGATAAGCTGGGCTTCAAGAAGGCTTCACCACATCCCCCCTTAGCCCCCCTTTCAAAAGGGGGTTGGGGGGATAAAAGGGCTTATCGCGTTCGACTCCGCTCAGTCGAGCCGCTGAGCGGAGTCGA
>NZ_JAQNCQ010000333.1:0-15505 GCF_028368005.1 Geitlerinema sp. CS-897
AGTTACGAGCGGAAACCGCTGCTTGGTCGAGCGACATTAACCATTCCCAGCGCGGGGTTGACTGGCAGATGAAGGTAGAGGACGCACGCTGCAAGCTGGCCTCGGTCTACCCTAAAATTAAGTTTTGACGCTGCACTAGGGCGTGTCATCAATTACATGGGTTGACAAAAGTGACTGAACGTGGAGGAGTCCTCCAGAAAGTTAAGCCAGGTGAACTACCACTCATCAATCGCCTCGCAATTGATGAGTGGTAGTTCACCTGTGACCCCAACTGTACCCGGACGACCCGGAAGCAAGTGTTCGATGCGTTGCCATTGGTCGTCTCGTAAAGCGTAGCGCCGTGTCATCCCGGTTTTGAGCTATCTTGAGTGAACGCATAGCAGGCTACACACATTTCACTCCTCTTGTCAATACCCTTAATTGATGACAGGCCCTAGAACTCAAAAGCCGTCCTTCTAGGACGGGGCTTTATACCCAGGATTTTTGGTAAGCTGTAACTCGTTGCAGTTCCTCCAGCGTTAGTTTGTGGGGGGGGCGCGCTTCGACGCGAACGCTGGCTTCAAACGAAACGACAGATAAAGATAACTGTAACACTGACGCGAGCGTCATCTCGAGGGAAGGGCGATCGCGAGGCGTCGAGTACTGAGCAATTTTTTCAAATTCTCGCGCACTCGGTAAAATAAGATACTGCGCTTCAAATACGGTTTATGGCAACACCACCTAACTCTTTCGAGACTTTGTCTGTCGAAATTTCCGATTTGATCGAGAAGCTGCCGACCCTCGAACATTGGCAGTGGATCGGTCGCTCTCTCTCGACTCTAGCGCAAATTGCCACGAAGGATACCGATCGCCTCGACTGGAAAATTTTGAGTCACTCGCTGCAAGATATGGAGCGAGGTTTGGAGATCTTTTCGACCTATCGCCACGTTCGTAAAGTCTCCATTTTCGGGTCTTCGCGCACGCCGTACGACGCCCCGGAATACTGTATCGCTCGAGAATTCGCTCGCCGTCTCGTCGAGTACGGCTTTATGGTCATTACCGGGGCCGGTGGTGGCATCATGGAAGCGGGAAACGAAGGTGCTGGAGCTGAAAAATCCTTCGGATTGAACATTCAACTTCCCTTCGAGCAAGAGTCGAATCCTTACATTAGCGGCGACGCCAAACTGATCGATTTCAAATACTTCTTCACCCGCAAGCTGTTTTTCCTCAAAGAAAGCGACGCGATCGCCCTTTTTCCCGGCGGCTTCGGCACGATGGACGAAGCGTTTGAAACGATTACGCTCAGTCAAACGGGGAAATACGGCCCGGCTCCCCTCGTCTTGATCGATCGACCCGGAGGCGATTACTGGTACGGTTGGCAGGAGTACCTCAAAAACTGCTTGTTGAAAAACGGCACGATTTCCGAAGAAGATTTGAGCTTGTACACGATCGCCGACGATGTCGAAGATGCTTGTAACGCCATTCGCCGATTTTATCGGGTATATCACTCGAGTCGTTACGTCAACGAACTGTTTGTCATTCGTTTGAAATGTCCCTTGTCTGACGAAACAGTTCGACAACTCAACGAAGAATTCAGCGATATTCTCGTCACGGGACGCATTGAAAAATCTCAAGCTCTACCGAAAGAAATTGGCGACGCAACCGAACCTCTCCCTCGGCTCGTCATGCACTTCAATCAGAAAAATTTCGGCCGCTTGCATCAAATGATTTGGCGTTTGAACGACTTAGGCTGTCAAGCCGCTAAAGAAGAACATCCCGAACAGAAATAAGCGATCGCTCCTCAAGGACATATTTCGGAAACCCCAGTGTTGTCGCGATGCTGGGGTTCTGACGTGGGATCGGACTTCTCAAGTTGCGATCGATGGGAATTCCGAGGGCGATCGCGTGTCGTTTGACCGATCGTCATAGTCAAGCCGTAACCGGTTCGTTGCAATTGCTAGAATCGAGACAGAGTCGCTCGATCGGATACCATGTCAGTCCCCACACTTCCTCGAATTTGGCAGTACAGTTCTATCGCGTTGACGCCGATCGCCATCGGTCTCGCGGCCTTGGGGTTTAGTGCGCCTGTCGAAGCGGGAAACCCGAAACTCCCCACCGCAGACACCGTCGAAGTGGCGCAGTATTACGTCGAAGACGTCATGTGGGAACTGCGACAGTCCGGGCAACGCTGGATCGAGATCGACCTCAGCGGCCAACGCCTTATCGCTTGGGAAGGCGATACTCCCGTTTACGCCGTGTACGTTTCGACGGGGACTGACGCGACCCCCACGCCAACTGGCGTCTTTGAGATTTACGTGAAATACGAATCCGCTCGGATGCAAGGGGCTGACTACGACGTTCCCGACGTGCCGTATACCATGTACTACGACGGCAATTACGCCATTCACGGCGCGTACTGGCACGATTCCTTTGGCGTTCCCGTCAGCCACGGTTGCACTAACGTCGCGGTCAACCATGCTGAATGGTTGTATTATTGGGCGTCTGTGGGAACGCCCGTCGCCGTTCACTATTAGGTCTATTCCCGCCGAGAAGCTAATCGCTGAGAATTTGTAGCCGAACGGTGTTTTCACCACTTTCATCGAGAGGAACTTCGATAACTTGTCCGGTGATGCGTTCGATGCAGGTGACGAGCGATCGCAGGTGAGGCGTACTCGCCCCCGTATCGACGTACAAGCGATCGGCGCGATCGGCCAGTCGTTTCCAAGTCGCGTACAGTTTCGTTACCGTCTGTTCGAGTTGGGCGGCTTGTTTGACCAAATCGGAGGCCACGTTCAAACAGCCAACGCGCAGGGCTTCTTCGAGTGCCATTTCCAAGTCTAAGGACGACTCTCGCAGGGTTTGGACTTGGGCGGCGGCGTCGATGTATTTAGAGAGGTTTCGGGCGTCGCTGGTCAGTTGTTTGATGCTATCGACGTCGGGATTTTCCGAGACTTCTCGTTGGATTTCTTGTTGGTAGTTTTCGGGGAGTTTTTCGAGTTCTCGGACTAACGGGGCGACGTGACGGGCGGGAAGCGAGCGATCGGCGGCTTTTTCGCGCACTTCCTCGGGTAAGAGTTCTGAGGTCATGGCCGTCCATTCGTCGGAGAGTTGTTTGACTTCCCGTCGGGTGATGCGATCGCCGTCTTGGGCGGCGCTGGCCACGAGTTGCTGGACTTCGACAGGGGAGTGGGCGGTTTCGACAAAGGCGCGTTTGCTGAAGTTGTTGATGGCGTCGGGGTTGAGTTTTCCTTCTTCGAGGAGGGTATCGGCGCTGTTGGCCAGTTCGATGAGCGAGTAGGCTTGACTTTTGCTGATGTCACGATCGCGCAACCATTTCAGAAAGCCTTTTCCGCGCCCTTCTCCGCCAATTTTTTCCCGATCGCGCACGGCTCTGAGGATGCGTCCGCGCCAAATATCAGTTTGTAAGTCGAAGCGATCGCAAACTAACCACGCGCGATCGACTTGCTGTAGGAACTCGAACTCGGGAAGGGCTTCGTCCTCCGGGTTCGGGAGGTCGAAATCCAACTCTGGCGGATTTTGCAGGGCTTCGACAATTTCGTTTTGCAATTCTGACGATTGCACCATAGCGGCGATCTCCGAAACAGCGGACGAATCCCTATGATACGGGTTTCGGGGGAAGTCGGACACGGGCGATCGCACTTTGACCGGGCGTCGTTGCGCTGAGTTCGGACGTCTCGAGGGGCGACGCTCGACTGGCAATGTCAAGAAATGCGATCGATTTTGACATTCGCGTCGGCGCGATCGACCGCCCTTGTTGAAAAACTTAGGAATTCGTCAACTTCTGTTACGAGCGCCACGGTTGACAGAATCCCGACAGGGTTCGATCGGTTGTCCTGTCAGGATTTCAAAAAAATCGGATCGATAATAATATTTGAGATCGCATCGATTCTATTTCGGTGGCGATCGCCGTCGCGATCGATTTTCGGCGATCTCAACTTGTCGCGAGAGGACTTTTCTAAATGTTGCAAAGGACTAACGAATTCAAATAATTATTGCAAACTCGCGCAAATGGTTGGGTTTATCTTTATCCTAAAGCTAGAGGAAATTATCTAATTCATTTTCAAAAAATAGAGACAAAGGGGGAACCATGAATTTCATCAAACCCGTCAAACAAGCCGCGCAATACGTCTCTGAAGCCTTCTTACGGATTTTCGGTCCGACCGACGATTCCTATCCCAACGT
The DNA here is from genome assembly GCF_028368005.1 of Geitlerinema sp. CS-897. Taxonomy (NCBI): domain Bacteria; kingdom Bacillati; phylum Cyanobacteriota; class Cyanophyceae; order Geitlerinematales; family Geitlerinemataceae; genus Geitlerinema; species Geitlerinema sp. CS-897. The sequence continues at coordinate 4,183 of NZ_JAQNCQ010000333.1, forward strand.
CGGCGTTCAACCCTTTGAAGGTCGTCCGAACAAAAAATCAGCCTAGATTGTCATCGCACTTTACCACGTAACAATTGGTAAGTGTTGTCAGAGATCTCGTTATCTCTCTACTCTTGCGGTCGTTTTGTGTCACGTTTTCGACTTCTCTCGCTCGAGAGAGGAGTCGAATTGTCGTTTTTGAAGCGATCGACTAAGCTACTAAGTAGACCTTTTTGAGAAGTTTTCGACGGGATACAGTGCCACAGCGTCATTTCTGGATTTCCTTGCTCGTCGCGGTCGGTTTGGCAGGAACGGTAGAACCTGCCCGCGGACAAGCCCTCATTCCCCATACTCTGCAACTCGATGCCGAACAGCTCGAAGAAATTGGCGTTAGCTTAATTCAGGAAGCCGATCGGTGGGCGCGGTTCCAACAGTACGAACAAGCCCTTCCCCGTGCCGAACTCGGAACGGAACTGCTCCCCGACAACGCCCAAGCGTGGGGCATTCTCGGGCATATTTACGTCAACGTCGATCGCCTCGAGGAGGGAATCGAAGCCTTAGAAACAGCGCGATCGCTCGCTCCCGAAGACGCCACCGTTCGCTTTGCTCTGGGATTGGCGCATTTCCAAGCCCAAGAGTACGATCGCGCCATCGACGAACTGAACGCCGGACTCGACCTCCAACCCGACGTACCGGGGGCGTTGTTCGACTTAGGAAATGCCTACTATATGCGCGGGGACTTCGGCGACGCCATCGAACGCTACGAAAACGCCTTCGAGCAGAACGGCGACTTTTGGCCGGCCATCAACAACGCCGGTCTCGTGCGATACGAAATGGGTCAAGTCGATCGCGCCTTAGACTTGTGGCGTCAGTCAGCGGACATCGCCCCCCGTCAAGCCGAACCCAAACTAGCGATGGCGGCGGCTCTCTACGCCCGAGGCGATGTCGAACGAGGTTTAGCCCTAGCAGAAGAAGCCTTGCAACTCGACGTGCGCTATGCTGAACTCGAGTTTCTCGAACTGAACTTGTGGGGAGATCGTCTGATCGACGCCGCACAACAGTTGTTGAGTACCCCTCGCGTGCAGGCGATCGTAGCACGAGTCGAAGAAACCACACCTCCGTTTTCCATTCAACCTTAGCCACCACTGGCTCGAAGCTCGATCGAACTGCGTTTTCAGGAGAAGTTAAGGGACTTCGTGAGAGCAGAGGGGAGAGGCAAAACGTAACTCGCCGTTTCTGCTGACGTACCCGTGACGGAAGCCGAGTTCGCGGTTGGCTGTAACGGTCTCTCCCTCTCCTCGAGATTACGATTCGGGCATCAATTCGAGAATCGTATCGACGAACTCTTGGTGATCGACGACAGGTTTAGAAATATATCCATCCGCACCACTTTCGGCTAGAAACGATTCGCGATCGCCGGCCATGGCGTGAGCAGTCACTAAAATAATCGGAAGATCGGCCGTATCGGGATCGGCTTTGAGCATTTTCGTAATCTTGATCCCGTCTACTGCTTGTCCCTGATAGACGCTGTGAGATAGCGAAACGTCCATTAAAATGATGTCAGCATCTCGGGATTTGGCAATTTGCATCACTTCGTCCACGTTTTCCGTATGCTTAACTGCCATCCCCCCTCGTTTCGTTAAAATCTTCGAGAAGACCCGCGCGTTAACTAAATCGTCCTCTACAATCAGAACGGTTTTCATTGTGTCACTAACCTATTGTGCGTAATCCTAAATTCGGAGGCGACTGTTCGACCTGCCCTCGATAGTACCCCGAAAATCCTATCAAAAATTGCCATAGGATTTTAGAACGTTTTGCCACCAACGCGCCAAGACCTCGATCTCGCATCGAGCTGAGAGCGTTCGCATCGATCGAAAAACTTGAGAAACGACGTTCGCTCGCTCTCCCAAATTGTAACGGATAGAACTGACCGATTGCGTAAATGCGATTCATGTCGATCGCCGCACTGGGCAAGAAACCCCCATCACGATACGAACTCACAACGTCGCGCCTCCGAGTCGTTGCGATCTTCGGGGTCGATCCCTCGAGTCCTGACCCCGAAAAGGATTTGGCGGGAACGGCATCCCGACGCTATGCTATGCGTCGTTACGCTTAAATATTAAACACGTCATTCAACCAGTCAGCGTTGGGGACGTTCGGGCCGATCGCCTCCGTTCCCACCCCCTGTCAGACACTGAGGAATCGAACTTCATGGCTAAGCAGTTAAACCTACTCTCTGGCGGACAGATCGTCTCCACCGCTTTGCACGCCGAGATGCAGCAATCGTATCTCGAATACGCCATGAGTGTGATCGTCGGACGCGCGTTACCAGATGTCCGCGACGGCTTGAAACCCGTTCACCGTCGAATCCTCTACGCCATGCACGAACTGGGGTTGACTCCCGATCGCCCCTACCGTAAATGCGCCCGCGTCGTCGGGGACGTCCTCGGGAAATATCACCCTCACGGCGACCAAGCGGTGTACGACGCTCTGGTTCGGATGGTGCAAAGCTTTTCGAGTCGCTATCCCCTCTTAGCCGGTCACGGAAACTTCGGTTCGATCGACAACGACCCGGCCGCTGCCATGCGATACACAGAAACGCGCCTGGCTCCCCTGGGAAACGAGGGTCTGTTAACTCATATCGGCGAAGCCACGGTTGACTTTACCAGCAACTTCGATAACTCCCAGCAAGAACCCGTCGTTCTCCCGGCGCAACTGCCGACCCTGCTGCTCAACGGTTCGTCGGGTATCGCCGTGGGCATGGCGACCAACATTCCGCCCCACAACCTCGGCGAAATCGTCGATGGATTGGTTGCTCTGATCGATCGCCCGGATTTATCCGACGAGAAGCTCTTTCAACTCATTCCCGGCCCTGACTTTCCCACCGGCGGCGAAATTATCGGTCTTAACGGCATTAAAGACGCCTATCAAACCGGACGGGGCAGCATTACCGTGCGCGGCGTGGTGCGAGTCGAAGAAATCCAAACCGGACGCACGCGGCGATCGATGCGTACCGCTCTCATCATCACCGAGTTTCCGTTCCAAGTCAGCAAATCCAGTTGGATCGAAAAACTCGCCCATCTGGTCAACCAAGGCAAAATCGACGGCATTTCCGACATTCGCGATGAAAGCGATCGCGAGGGAATTCGCGTCGTCATAGAACTCAAACGGGAAGCCAAACCCCAAAAAGTCCTCAAACAGATCTACCGTCAAACGCCCCTGCAAACCAATTTCGGCGCGATTTTACTGGCTTTGGTGGACAACCAACCCGTCCAACTCAGTCTCAGAGACGCCCTCCAGCATTTTCTCGACTTCCGCGAACGGACTCTCGTCCGTCAGTACCGCCACGAACTCGAGAAGCTCGAAGCTCGCCGACATCTGCTGTCGGGATTGCTACAAGCCCTCGATCGCCTCGATGCGGTGATCGACTTGCTGCGAAACGCTCCAGACGGTACCACAGCGAAAATGGAGTTGCAAAACCGTTTCGAGTTCAGCGAAGCCCAAGCCGGGGCGATTTTGGCGATGCCCATGCGTCGCCTAACGGGGATGGAACGACAGAACTTACAGCAGGAGTTCGACGAACTGACCCAACGGGGAGAAGTGCTGCAACGGCTTCTCGGCGATCGCCACGAATTGATGAAGTCTCTCAAAAAAGACCTGCGTGCCCTCAAACGCAAGTTCGGCGACAAACGGTTGACGCGCATCATGGACGCGGACGGAACCATTCAATCGGAAGCCCCCAAAGAGCGATCGAGCAAAACAGGCGAGAAAACCTCGACCCCCATCAGTGCTTCGATTCCCCTCGACTTGGAGCCGCAAGCCGAAGATACCGTCATCGAACTGACCCATCGCGGTTACGTGCGACGACTTTCCCCCAAAGACGCCCAAAAAACCAACGGGAACGCCGTGGAGACGCCCCAAGTGCTGGAGAACGGCGAGGATTTCACATTGCAGCAAGTGGCTACGCGCACCGATCGCGATCTGCTGATGTTGACCCACGACGGGAAAGCTTACGCCGCCAAAGCCGGAGAGATTGCCAAAGCCACGGGGCGCAACACCCGAGGACAGCCCCTCGTCAGCCTGTTACCGCCATCGGCGCAAGGCGATCCCGAGGCGATCGCCACGCAGTTGGTGTTGACAGAGGAGGTCAAACGCCAGCAGTTCGTGTTGTTGACCGATCGAGGCCGCATCAAACGCTTGCCCCTCTCGGAGTTCGAGAACCTCACCGCCCGAGGGTTGACGGTGTTGAAGTTGAAAGGAGACGACCGTTTGGACTATGTGGAGTTGACGCGAGACGACAGCGACGCCGTGGTGGCCACGACGGGCGGACGGTTGTTGCGACTTCCCATCGACGACGAACAGCTTCCCGTGTTGGGACGTACCGCCCAGGGCTATCAAGCGGTTCGCTTGCGTAAAACCGAACGCATTGCGGGGTTGAGCGTGGCCTCGGAGTCGGACGAGTTGGTGTTGGTGACGCGCCAGGGACGGATCAAACGGCTTCCGGCGAACCTGTTGCGCCAAGGGCGTCGCGGCGAAATCGGGACGCAGGCGTTGCAGTTTGCGAACAAAACCGACGAGTTGATGGGGGTTTTGCGCGTCGAAGCCGGGGCGGATTTGGTGGTGGTGACGAGTGGCGATCGCGTGGTGCGGTTTTCCCTCGATCGCTTCGAGGTCTCTGGAAAAGATGGAACGGGGGTACGTCCGCGAGTGTTGAAATCTAAAGAGACCGTTATCTCGATCGCCTTGTGCTTGCCTGTTGGGGGAGAATAGGGAGTAACCTGACTGCGAGTAGCGGCGTCGAGATCGACCTGTATGTCGCGAACGGCGATCCGTCAATCGTGGTAGATCGATAACCTATTCGAGCCATTGTCGATCTTTGCAGATTCGTTTTAGGGGAACGCGCCATGAGTGACTTTATGGATTTTTTGCGGCACAAATACGCCTATGTCGCGCGAGGAGAGTTTAAACCAGGGACTTTCGACGACGCGAAAACCTTGTTCGACCGTGCGGTGGCCACGTACCGTCAAGGGTTTGAAGGGGCGTATCTGTTACAAGAACCGGGAACCGATCGCGGTATCGCCGTGATTTTTTGGGACAACCAAGAAGACATGGAAGCCAATCACAACGAAAAACTCGAAGCGATTTTGAACGAAATGTCTCATCTGTTCGCCAAAGCTCCCGAAACCGCCTTTTACGAAGTCAGCAGCGAAATTCAGAAACACGAACCGGTCGAAGCCTAGGTTTGACGGTATTTCGAGTCAGAACCCCGGTTTTTTGAGTCGAACTGGGGTTCTGTGTTGGGAGGTTAACCGCGATAATCAAAGATGGTTGTCGCCCATCGTCAAAGCCATGCAGCGCATCGCCGTCGAACCCCAGCAAATTCTCGATCGCACTATTTATCTCAACGCCGCCCAAGAACATTATTTGAAACGCGTGTTGCGATCGAAAGTCGGCGATCGCTTCGTGGCGATGGACGGACGAGGACAGTGGTGGGAAGCCCAACTGGTGATGGACGAAGACGGTTCTCTATTGGGGGAGATCGATCGCCAACTCGACGTTTTGACCGAACTTCCCGTATCTGTGACGCTGTTCGCCGCTTTACCGAAAGGAAGCGGTTTCGACGAAGTGGTACGCCAAACCACCGAACTCGGCGTCAGTCGCATCGTTCCTGTTTTTAGCCAGCGAACTCTTCTCAATCCTAGTTCTAACAAACTCAAACGCTGGCGTCGCATCGCCACGGAAGCCGCCGAACAGTCCGAACGTCAAATCGTTCCCGAACTGAGCGAACCGCTCTCGTTTCGCGAGGCTGTAGCGGCGATCGGTGACGTTCCCGCGTATTTCTGTGTCGCTCGAGGAACGGTTCCTCATTTCCATGCTGCGTTACAGACGGCTTTGCGGGAAGTCAGCCTGCGAGACCTTTCAATTTTCGTCGGTCCCGAGGGGGGGTGGACGACAGACGAAGTTCGACAAGCCAAAGATACGGGATGTCAACTGGTTTCGTTGGGGCGTCGTGTGCTGCGGGCTGTTACCGCTCCGGTTTTCGCGTTGTCTGTCGTCGCTGCTGTCTGGGAAACGCAGTGAACGGTTCGGTTTTTGCGGGTTCACCACACCAGACACAGAGGATTTTGGGGTTTGAGTGTTTTGGCGTGGGTTCTGTAAAAACGATAAGATCCCCGGCATCTCCAAGATACCGGGAATCTGGCGATAAACTACTCAGCTATAGCAAACGATCGGAAATGTTGTTTTAATGTTTGTCTAATTGTTTCTCTAGATACGGTTTCCACATATTGCAGTTCGACCATTTTATCGGCCAACATTTGAAGCGTCCATTGGCTCTGCCCGGTGGGAGTTTCACTACAGGCTATCGCGATTAAATAGGCTTCTTTTTCTCCATCAATGATTTTTGGACGATGATTTTTTTGTTCTCGTCTGTTTAGGGCTGATTCAATCCCTTCTTCGACAAATCTTTTTCTGACCCTCTCAATGGTGGCATGACCAATATTTAAGGCTTCCCCTATTTCTCGATCTTTCCAACCTCCTCCTTTTTGATTGATGTCTGACAAGAGTAGGATGCGGGCATGATTCATTTTATAGGCTGCCGTTTTTCCTTTCTGGGTTAGTTGCTCCAGCTCATTTCTTTCTGATGGCATTAAATCAACAATATATTTTTTCTTGGGCATTTTTGGGACAACCTTTGAATTCTCCTTTTAGATTAGCTCTTTTTATTCCTCAATACAAGATTGATGGCCTATTAGTTTATGAACTCCACTTCATAAGACCCAAATTAAAAACATAATATTAAAGTAAATTTCAATAAAAAATATCTCCAACTCTAAAAAATATCGCGATTGGAAATCGTCGATCGAACTCCTTAAAATGCCCCTCTCTCGAGTCATTTCAGACAAACCCCAACGGAGCGCGACTTCACCGCCGTACGACAACCTCGTACAATTGCCTTAGTCTCGGTTGTTCTCTGTATCGCTAGAATCGCTCAAATACACTGTTCATGTTATCTCCTCACCCTTTACTTCACACCACGCCACTTTCTCTCGAAACAGACAAACTGGCTCGCCTCCTCGTCAACGTCGAGAACGTTTTGGTAATTCAAGATCTCGATGGTGTCTGTATGGGACTCGTCAAAGACCCCCTCACCCGCGTTATCGATCTCGGTTACGTCAAAGCGACGAAAACTTTTGAAGGTCACTTTTTCGTCCTCACGAACGGCGAACACGTCGGACAGCGAGGTGTCAACCGTATCGTCGAACGCGCCGCTGGAAGTGCGTCTTACGCGAGAGATGCGCGATTGTACCTTCCTGGTTTGGCCGCCGGTGGCGTTCAATGGCAAGATCGAGACGGCCAGGTTTCCCATCCCGGCGTCAGCAAAGCGGAAATGGCGTTTTTACAAACGGTTCCGCAGCGCATCGCCGATCGCCTAAAACAGTTCTGTCACGACTGTCCCGAGGCCATCGAGAGCGATCGCGTCCGATCCTCCATCGACGCCGCCGTTTTGGATAACATCGCCTCGCCGACGGCGAACCTCAATGTTTTTTACGAACAACTGCAAGATCGACCCGAAACCTACGTGGTGCTGCAACAGGCGATGCAGCAGTTGATGGAAGAACTTCTCGAAGAGGCGGCGAACAAGGGCTTGACGGATTCGTTCTTCGTTCACTACGCCCCCAACTTGGGACGAGACGATCGCGGTTTGGAAATTGTTCGCTTCGCCAAAGCAGGAGATTCGGGAACCACGGATTTTCAGTTTATGATTCGTGGGGCGATTAAAGAAGCGGGGGTTCTGGCGATTCTCAACCGCTACTACTACCGTCGCACGGGACAGTATCCCCTCGGGAAAGAGTTCAGCGTTCGCAACGCCCCCAAACGCCACGAAGATTTGTTAGAACTGGTGAAAACGCACTTCGATCCTCATCAAATGCCCGTGTTAGTGGGGATTGGCGATACGGTTAACAGTACTGTCGAACGGGATGGCGATCGCTATGTGGTTCGTCGCGGGGGGAGCGATCGCAATTTCTTACAACTGATTCAAGATATCGGACAGGTGTTTCACAAGGGTAATACGGTGGTCTATGTCGATAGCAGCGGGGGCGAGGTCAAAAACCGCAAACCGCTCAAAATCGAACAGCAAGATGAAGTGTCCGTGGTTCTCGACGGCCCTGGCGATACGCGCGATCGCGAAGATCCCCTGATTCTCAATATTGCTTTCGCGGGCGGACATCCCGAATATAGCGAGTTTTTTCAAACGATCGCCCACGCCCGCCAGGAAAAGTTACGCACCCGACTCGTTCCCTAATCGACTCTGACGGAAACAAGCCCGGACGAGGACGTCCGGGCTGAGACAACAAGCCTTAATGATATAAAACAGCCCTTTATAAAAGATCGGGCCGAATTATAATTTTGCCCTTTATCAAACGGGCTAGTTTATCACCCCGCCTTTTATATATGGGTTGGCGGGTTGTTTTCGATCTAATTTAATTAAACGATCGAATTGTGAATATTTTGTGCAGAACGTCTCGTCTCGTTGCGATCGAGACGAGATTCAAATCGCCTTACTATCTAGAATGCAGACATAGTAAGGATTTGCTATATATGTAAAGACATATGACGAAATGCGAATTTACGTATTGTCACGGAAAGATTGTTGCGTAAGATCGCCTAAGTAATTATACTGGAGCGATTGGGTTCCAGCGAATCCCCTCAAATTCAGCGATCGCCGCACTCCAAGCGAATCGCACCGTTCACGAGCGAGGTTTCCAATTCTCGCAACGCTGCCAGTTCTAAGTCGTCAAACTCTCGAGACCACAGCATCGCGTCGAGTTGACGTTCGAGTTCCGGCGTCAACTGTTTGCTGTGGAGGATTTCCAAAATAGTATCTATTACAGACACGACCGCTCTCCTTCTAAACTCGCTCCGATGTCGGTAGTTCTATTGTTCCCGAGTTTGAAAGGATCCCGTGCGATCGAAATTTCGGTTTTACGTGATTGTACGGATGTCTTTCTGTGACCTCGATCGCATCTTCAGGGAACGGGGAATCGGGAATCGGGAATCGGGAACGGGGAATAGTAGTGAAGACGGTCGATCTGTTTTTCCCAGCTCCCCTTGTCCCTCTTCACTCTTCACTGATGAAGCTCCCCTGCTCTGCTAAAACTCCTCCACTTCAGACGTGACGTCTTCCTCCGTGTCCCAAACTTCATCGACTTGAGGGTTTCCGAGCTGCAATCGATTTAACAGACGAACGCATCGCTCGAAGGTTTCGGGAGAAACGTTTTCTTGCTCTCGCAACCAGGCGATCGCGCGGGGGCGATCTTGCTGGAGTGCTAAAACTAACACCCCCCAGACGATCGCGTCCTCGTCCGTCGGATTGACCCGAACCGCCGCGTCGATGCGCCGCCACAGTCGGTTCGTATCGGCGGCGAGCATCTGTACCATCTCCGAACCGCCGTCGAGATGAGCTTCTAAGGTTTCTAACCCTTGCGTCCAACGACCGTCTAACAACGCCGCCAACACCTTTTGGTTGGGACTCGCCCAAGACGCCCGAGCTTGGGTACGCGTTACGTCTGCATGAAAGGCGATCGTATCCAATTGCGCCTGAGCGTCTGGCGTCCAGCGCGTCCCGCTCTCTTGACGAATCGACTCCAGAATCTGCTGGGCGGGAGACCACAACCCACTCCGAGCCAGTAACAGCGCGTTTTTATACGTCCGGCTGTCTAGGGCGGCTTCGTTGAGAGAAATCGGTTGTAGTTGTACCGGATTGAGGAGGAAATTTCGCGGTTGCAGGCGATACACTTCAAAATCCGGTTCGAGACCCAACGTGCGCTCGACGACGAACTCCGCCGTTCCCCCACCGGTAAAATCTTGCCAGTAGGGGAGTTGTCCGCTGGGACTGCTCCATTGCAGCATTAAGCTCAAATGATAGCGATCGCGGTTGTAGAGAAATACTTGACCGTAAGTTAGCTGTGTGTCTCCCGTCGGACGTTCGCCGATCAGGTTGAGCCATACCCCTTCTGGGGGCGCGTTTTCCGTCAATCGCTGGATGTTCGTCAGCGGAAGCGGCCGCGTCGATCCTGGGGCGACAGATTTTGCGTCCACCAACGGCGCGATCGCAAAGGATTCGGGAGGACCGCTCACGGCGACGCGATCGGCCAGATAGTAGAAGCCGCGATCGCCATTCAAACCATCGGCGACGCTGTTCTCGTTCGAGAGCCGCTGGTAAACCTGAAGCTCTACAATTTGGCGACATTGAACGTCGCAGGGAGACGGACGCTCCTTCAATACTGGAAAGAGAAGATCTCCCTCGAGCGATCCCGCCGTTAAACTCACAGGTTCGGCGGGAATCCGTCCCGACGCTCGAATACGAGTGCGAATTTCGTCGAGTGTTTGTGGTGCGTTGGAACTGTCGAGCGCGATATGCGTCCACGTCGGTAGGCGTTTTGAAAGCCAGTGGAGGCCATCGGGATCGACCATTAACTTAGTTCCCAACCAAACGCTCCCGGCGATCGCACTGGAAGCCCCCGCTAGCATTGCAGCGAGACTCAAACGCAGCCAAACGCCCTTCCACGGCGTCTCGTTGGGAGGACTCTCTCGTAGCGCTCTTCTCACGGGTTTTCGCCTCAAGGTTCCGAATTCAATGCGCCATCGATGCCGACGCATCGAAGAATTGGCGCTCTCAGGCGGGTTTACAGGGAAGGGAGCAAAGCCCACGTCTTTTAAGCGTGGGACGAACGCGTTGGAGCTTTTAAGCTCCGTAGCTGTATCGTGCCTATAGACAAGATACAATAGTATCAAAAAGTTTGATAACACCATGTACGTTATCGAAGCCAAACTATACGGACGAGGCGAACAGTTTCGAGTTATCGACGAGATGATTCGGACGGCTCAGTTTGTCCGCAACAAAATGCTTCGGTACTGGATGGACAATCGAGGCGTAGGCAAAAAAGAGTTGATGAAGTACAACACTCAACTCAGGTACGAGTTTGAGTGGTGTGCGCTCCTCAACTCAATGGCGTGTCAGGCTTCTGTGGAAAGAGCCTGGTTCGCTATTTCCCGGTTCTACGCCAATTGCAGAAATCCCGCACTCAAGAATAAGGGATACCCGAAATTCAAGAAAAATACTCGTTCCGTCGAGTACAAAACATCAGGGTGGAAACTGTCTGAGGATCGCCGTCGCATCACCTTCAGCGATAAATTTATATCTGTTTAGCGATGCTCACTCAGGTCGAAGCCTGCCAAGGCATGGCCTGGGCAACGAGGTCAATAAAGGAGTCGTCAGATTGGGCAGCCGTAGCCGCCAAGGAAGCTAAAATCTCCCAAGTGCGAGCGCCGGATTCGG
>NZ_JAQNCQ010000334.1:0-4367 GCF_028368005.1 Geitlerinema sp. CS-897
GGGGAGAAGGGAGAGGGGGAGAAAGGGAGAGGGGGAGAAAGGGAGAGGGGGAGAAAGGGAGAGGGGGAGAAACTGTTAATTGTTAACTGTCTTCACTGTTCCCTGTTCCCCGTTCCCTGTCTTCACTGGTGACTGGTGACTGGCGACTGGCGACTGAAACACTGCTCACTGTTCACTGAACTAATACCCGTCCCAGGGACTAATTTCGAGGGTTCCTCTGGGGGTAAAGACGACGCGGAACTCGGCCAGGGGCGCGAGATTGACTTTTCCATCTTTGAGGACGATGCTGGAAGCGGGATCGTACAGTGGTTCGATCGGCAGTTCGGGAAAATAGAGTGAGGCAGCGCTCGAGAGAGGTTCGTAACGGGCGATCGCTCCGTCTTCAGTGACGGCGAGGCGGTATTCGAGATCGCGATCGAACCGAGGTTCGGTCGTCCACTCGTCGTAAAGGTCGTCCCGCACCTCGAATAACAAGTTTTCCAGGGTGGCGATATCGTCGATGGTGGGGGGGTCGTTAGGCGTCGAGGGGTAACCGTCCCAAGGACTGACTTGCAAGACACCGTTTTCTGTGAAAACGACTTTAAACTCTGCTAGGGATTCCGCCTGGGCGGTTCCGCCTTCGACGGGAACGTAGACTAGCTCTTGTAACGGGGTTTCGTCCGCGTAATCCCGTGCGGGACTGTTTTCTGGTCGGTAGCCTAAAATCGCGCCGTCAATGCCGACTGTGACGCGATACACCAAGTCGCGATCGAACGTCGGTTCGGTCGTCCAGTTGCGATCGAGGTCTTGATAGAGGTTGTAGCGCAAGGCCAACAGGCGATCGGGATCGGTAATTTCAGGAACCGTTTCGAGAGCTTCGTCTAACTCGGGAACGGCCGCACTGGTATTTTCAGCCGCGTTTTCGGCCGCGTCGGGAGGTGTGGCGGTGGGAGGATCGCCGTTGGGTGTCGTTGTCAGTTCTGAGGTGTCTTCCGAGGCGTCGGGCAGGGGTTCGCGGGGGCGTTCGACTTCGGGAACTGGGAGGGAAAACAGGGCTAAGGCGGCGATAACGAGACCCGAAGCACCCAAGGCGAAGGGCGCGGCGCGTTTTTGAATCGGTTCTTCGTTGTGGGCTTCGCGGCGCGTTCTCGGCTGAAACTCGATCGCCCAGTCGGGCAAGGTGCGCCGGTCGGCTAACATCTGATCGAGGGCTTCGACTAAGTCGAACAGTTGTAGCGTCGTCAAGTCGAGGCGAAGCGGTTCGGCTGCGTCGGGTTGGCGAACGCTCAACCGGTGGAGGGAGGCATTGGCTCGTCCGTTTTCCGAAACGGGTTCGACCGTCACGGGGGAATCTGGCGGCGAACTGACAGACAATCCGCTCATCATGCCTCGCGCGTAGCGATCGACCGTTTCGGCAAACGCTTCTAAAAACGCGCGATCGCCCGTTAGAGCGTGGGGTTTGCCGACTAAATGACATTCGGCGCTGACTAACACCGACAACAGAGGGCGCGTCGATCGCTCGTCTGCGCCTTGGGGATCGCCGATCCCTTCAACGATCAGCGTACATTCGGGCAAGCTATACTTTCGCCTTACAACCATTCCACTGTTTCCTTAACCTTACGAGCCGACCGCCGTTATTCGAGGAAGAGGGGAGAGTGAAGCGTCGAGACACTCGCGACGAACTCAGCTCTCTCACCAGACGGGGTACGGATCTAGTCCTCGAGACTTTCGATTTTAGTCGAACTCTTCAAACTTCCCCGTCAAACAGACTCACCCAAAACCGCTGCATTCCCGCCGTTCCCGTACAAAACAACAGTTGTTCGAGCAGCGCGATCGCCAACTCGTTGAGTTTCTCGTCCGTACTGTACACCAAAATTGCAGACCGTCGCGGATTCATCCGGCTGCGAAAGTGAGCGCGAAACCGCTCGAGATAAAACGCCAGTTGCGGACTTTTTTCGAGGGGAAGCTGCTGCTGTACGAGCTGTTGGTATTCCTTTAACAACTGACGCAAAGCTAACGTCATCCGACGCGCCATATAACAAACGATCGCAGTTAACGCCTTCGCTTCAGTTAACGACATCGGGCGACGGCGGTGGGCGCGACGCAGGGGATTGGTATTGCGAACGCGCCAGAGGGTAACGCGGTTGGGCAAAATCCCGTCGAGTTCTAACTGTTTGGCGAGGGCGAGGATATCCTGAGAGCCGTTGAGGTTCAACGCCTCGATCGCCAACAACGCTAAATCCAATTGAACGCGCGTACGCCGCGAACAGCCGTGATGGGTGACGGGCATATCGGGCAAGCGGTCTAACATCACTGTAGTTTGAGATTTAGAAGTCTGAGTTTGGGGCGGATTCGATAGCATTGCGCTCACAACAGTCTACTCGTATCGGGTAACAGGATTGAGATACTTTCAGTTTACGGTGCGTAAGATCGGTTTCGGCAATTTCGGGCGATCGCATTTAACTCTGACGAGAGTGCGATCGAGCGTCGTTCCCGATTCGATCGTATACGCTCCCCGTTCCCTGACCTGCGGACTGCCATAAATTTCCTGATAGGATTTTGTGGGGCGATGTTCGGACATCCCCCGATCGCCGTTCGCAAACCGTTAAGCATCCATCTTACTCGTACCGCCATGGATCTCAAATCGCTGATTCGCGACATCCCCGATTTTCCCAAACCCGGCATTCTATTTCGAGATATCACGACCCTTTTAGCACATCCGAAGGGTTTAGCCGCAACCCTCGAGCGGTTGGTCGAAAAATGTCATCCCTTTCAGCCGGACGTAGTGCTGGGAATGGAATCGCGGGGCTTCATGTTTGGCGTTCCGGTGGCGCACCACCTCGGCGCGGGATTCGTTCCCGTTCGCAAACCCGGAAAACTGCCCGCTCGAACCTACTCGGCCGAGTACGATCTCGAATACGGTACCGATCGCCTGGAAATGCACTGCGACGCCTTTTCTCCGGGATCGCGAGTTTTGGTCATCGACGATCTGATCGCCACGGGAGGAACCGCTCAAGCCACAGCGAACCTCGTCGAACGTGCTGGAGGCGAACTCGTTGGATTTGCGTTCGTGGTAGAACTGCGCGATCTCGGCGGACGCAGTAAACTTCCCGACGTTCCGGTTGTTACCCTAGTGGAATATTAAAAGACTCGACCTCCGCCGTCGATCGCTCGATATTCAGCCAGCACTTTTTACTCACGATGACTTCGACGAACAAGCCGACGCCTCGTACGATTCTCGTTCAGCTTGCCAACGCGACGGCGCAACTGATGGCGAACGAGACGCTAATGTATACCGTCAAGCGCCTCGGACAAGCTGCTTTTACGCTGGTGTTAGCGTCGGCGTTGTGTTTCGCCGTGGTTCAACTGGCACCGGGGGACTATTTAGACGTTCTCAGTCGCGATCCCACGATTTCGCCAGAACTCCTCGCCCAACTCAAGGAACAGTTCGGGTTGGACGAACCCGCGATCGTTCAATATTGGAACTGGTTGACGCAAATCGTCACGCAGGGGAATTTCGGGCGGAGTTTCATGTATCAAAAAGATGTCGCGACGCTGATCGGGGAGCGGGTGGCGAACACGCTGCTGTTGTCGATCGCCTCGTTACTGTTGACGTGGGCGATCGCGATTCCGTTGGGGATCGTGGCGGCGGTTCGCCAAAATACCACACTCGATCGCGTTTTGCGATCGCTCAGTTACGCCGGACAAGGCTTCCCCAGTTTCATCACCGCCTTGTTACTGCTGATTCTGGCGCAAAATCTCACGCCGCTCTTCCCCGTGGGAAATATGACGAGCGTGTTTTACGACGATCTCTCGCCGCTTGGAAAAGCCCTAGACATAGCGTGGCACGCGTTTCTCCCGACGGTGGCTTTGAGCATTACCAGTTTCGCAGGGTTGCAGCGGTTGATGCGCGGACAACTCCTCGACGTACTGCGTCAAGATTACATTCGCACCGCCCGAGCCAAGGGACTTCCAGAAAATAAGGTCGTTTACGTTCACGCCCTCCGCAACGCCGTCAACCCGTTAATTACGCTGTTGGGGTTCGAGTTCGCCAACTTACTCAGCGGCGCGTTTATCGCCGAATATTTTTTTAACTGGCCGGGATTGGGACGTTTGGTGTTAGAAGCGGTTCGTTCCCAGGATCTTTACGTCGTAATGGCCAGTTTGATGATGGGTGCGGTGATGCTGATCGTCGGAAACTTATTCGCCGACTTACTCCTAAAAACCGTCGATCCCCGCATTCAATTGAGCGATCGACAATAGTCGATTGGGAAGAGGGAACAGTGTTTCAGTCGCCAGTCGCCAGTCACCAGTCACCAGTCACCAGTCACCAGTCACCAGTCGCCAGTCGCCAGTCGCCAGTCACCAGTCACCAGTCGCCAGTCACC
>NZ_JAQNCQ010000019.1:0-20366 GCF_028368005.1 Geitlerinema sp. CS-897
CCTCTCCCCTTCTCCCCCTCTTCAGATATTTTTGGTAAAAACCACTATAATTCAGTTAACCATAGGTTAAATCTAAGAAGACGATATCGCTGCCACTGTGTTTACCACTGCACGTTCTCCTCAAACTACCCGCGTTTCAGACCTTCCCGAGGATCTGTTCGAGGCGATCGCCACGCTCAAACGCGACCTCAACGCTGTTGTCCTCGCCCACTATTACCAAGACCCCGACATCCAAGACATCGCCGACTACATCGGAGATTCTCTCGGGTTGTCTCGTCAAGCCGCCGACACCAACGCGGACGTTATCGTCTTTGCGGGGGTTCACTTTATGGCGGAAACAGCGAAAATCCTCAACCCCGATAAATTGGTAATTCTCCCCGATCTCGCGGCGGGATGTTCTTTGGCCGATAGCTGTCCGCCAGAGGCGTTCGCCCAATTTAAAGCCGCGCATCCCGACCACCTCGTGGTGTCTTACATCAACTGCACGGCGGCGATTAAGGCGATGAGCGATATCATTTGCACCAGTTCCAACGCCGTCGATATTGTCAACCAAATCCCCAAAGATCGGCCGATTATTTTCGCCCCCGATCGCAACTTGGGACGGTACGTGATGGAACAAACCGGCCGCGACTTGCTGTTGTGGGACGGAAGCTGCATCGTTCACGAAAACTTCTCGGAAAAGAAAATCGTGCAACTGCGTGTCGAACACCCCGAAGCGGAAGTCATCGCACATCCGGAATGCGAACCCCCCGTGTTGCGTCACGCGGACTACATCGGTTCGACAACGGCGTTACTCAAATACGCGAAACAGAGTGCAAAAGACTCGTTTGTCGTCGCTACCGAACCCGGTATCATTCACCAAATGCAGAAAGCGATGCCACAAAAAGAGTTTATTGCTGCACCGCCAACGGGAAATTGTGCTTGCAATGAATGCCCCCATATGCGGTTGAATACTCTCGAAAAACTCTATCTGTCTATGAAGTATCGCCAACCGGAAATTACCATGCCGGAAGAGATTCGACAAGCGGCACTGAAACCGATTCAACGAATGTTGGAAATGAGTCGGTAGGTGACCGTCGTTTGCGATATGTTCGTTTTGTTAGTTCTTCTGACCTAAATTCAGAATGAGATCGAAGCCCAGATTTTTTATAAATCTAGGCTTTTTTGATTTTTAGAAAATAGCCGTTAAAATAGTCTGAGAACTCAAACGAAATGGCTGAGTATTCCTTGAGATGACAGATACATTCGATCGCAAATATCCCAATATCCAACGTTGGATCGTAGAACATGACGGATGGATTCAACTTGGCGACGACCCAGACGGTCCTTTGACCTCGTTCGTTCGCGCTCTCGATATGGGTGGAATGCCTTGGGAAGGTCGCTCACAATACCGTAGTCTAGACGAGGCATTGCAAGATTTGGATTCAGCGTTAGCCCAAATTTTGAAAAAGCTTTACGGTTAGGCGATCGGCTACAATTTCGGAATGGATTTACTGCGTTCTCTCCCCCTAGGCTTGTACCTAGAAAAACCCGTGACCTGGCTGCACCACCTCGATGCCAGGGTAAAACTCGTCTGGTTGATGAGTTTTCTCGTCACGCCACTTTTAGCAAATCCGATTTGGCGTATATCTCTCGTAGTATTCCTGATTTTCATCACGTTAGCAGCGGCAATTCCCCTGCGGGTGTGGCGACAACAGATGGGATGGTTGATGTTTTTCTGTCTGACGGTACTTCTCATCGGTGCGATCGCCCCAGACAGTCTCACCGACACCCACCAACCCCGTCTCCCCGCCGACGAACTCGCGTTCGCCCAACAAGAGGCGATCGTTCCCGAGGAACCCGATCGCAATCCCTGGTACGATCCCTTTGGTTGGGGAGTTGAGGAAGAGGACGCCAGCGACGCGACAGATACCGCTACCACTCCAACAATTCCCGATTTAACCGAACTCCCGCAACCGACGGACTATCGTTATATATGGTTCGATCGCGGGCCGTTGACGATTACCCGCCATTCTCTCGATCTGGCCGTTAGCATTAGTACGTTGCTGTTTACGCTGATTTACAGCACGAACCTCTATTTATTGACCACGTCACCCGAAGCGATTACCGACGGGTTAGAAGACCTCATGCGACCGTTGCGTTGGTTCGATCTTCCCGTGACCGAAATCGCCCTCACGCTGACTTTATCCTTGCGCTTTTTGCCCTTAGTCTTAGAAGAAATTCAAAACCTCTCGCGATCGATCCAAACTCGTGCCATTAACTGGAAAAAACTGGGATTTCGCGGAACCTCAAAAATCTGGCTCGTCGTCGCCGAACGCTTACTCGAAAACCTACTGTTGAGGGCGGCGCAAATCTCCTCGGCGATGGAAGTTCGCGGTTTCACCAGTCCCGATCGCCATCGCGTCCTCTGGCACGAGTCTCGCTTGCGCGTCTCTGATTTCGTGGCGATCGCCCTGTTAGTCGCCTTCTGGGGCGCCCGCGTTATCTGGGGATGGGAGGCGTAGTCAGGGAAAAGGGAAGAGGGAAGAGTGACGTGAAATCTTATCATCTCTGATTCAGTTGCTTTGACTTTTTCTGTTCTCGTGAGGGAAAAGGGAAGAGTGACGTGAAATCTTATCATCTCGTCATCCTCTCATCTCGTCATTAACCGGTTGGGGCGGTGCGTGACGCGGTAATACCATTGACCTGAATTCGATCGCATTTTCTCGCCGCGTCACGCCACCCTACCGATTCTCCTCATCCCCTCATCTCATCATCATCTCATCACCTGCCATTAAACCGGGTGATAGAAGAAGGCTAAGCCGACGACGGCGTAAGTGGCGATGAGTAATACCCCTTCTAACCAATCCGATCGCCCGTCGGAACTGACGGAATTTGCTAAAGCTACAGCGACGACGACGGCGACTAACTCGAACGGGTTAAAGTTTAAATCCATCGGTTGACCGAAAGCCCAACCCGCTAAAACCAATACGGGAGCGACGAACAAGGCGATTTGCAAACTCGATCCCATAGCCACGGTCATCGAGAGATCCATTTTGTTCTTCATAGCCACAGTCACGGCTGTGGCGTGTTCGGCGGCGTTCCCGATAATCGGTACGAGAATCGCTCCCGTGAACAACGCGGTCAATCCCAAGCTTTCAGTGGCGGGTTCTAAGGAATCGACCAGTAACTCGGACTCGTACGCGACGGCGAGGGTACAAACCAGTAAAACCCCCGACCACAGCCAGGGATTGGGTCTTTCTCCCGCTTCGCCAGAATGGGTTTCGAGTTCGGCTTCTCCCACGTCGCAGAGGTAAGCGTGGGTTTTCATGGAAAATAGCAGGGTCAGTCCGTAGACGATGATGAGAACCACTGCTACGGCACTGGAGAGTTGGCGAATGGTGGGTTCGGTAATGCCTTTGGAGGTGACGACGACGGCGGTGGGAATCAAAATCGCGACGGTGGCGAGGTTCATGGCGGAGGCGTTCAAGCGAGCCATGACCGATTGAAAGGTTTGTTCTTTGTACCGCAGACCCCCGAGGAACATGGACAGTCCCATGACGAGGAGCAGGTTTCCGAGAATCGAGCCGGTGATGCTGGCTTTGACCACTTCGATCGATCCGGCTCTCAGGGCAATCAGGGCGATAATCAGTTCGGTGGCGTTGCCGAAAGTGGCGTTGAGCAGTCCGCCAACGGTGGGGCCGACGACAACGGCTAGTTCTTCGGTGGCGGCTCCCATCCAGGCGGCCAGGGGAACGATCGCACAGGCGGCGGTGATGAAAATCCAGGTGTCCCCCCACTCGAAGACTTCAGCGGCGATCGAAATGGGGACGAACGCCAACAATGCAAGAAAAATTAAGTTTTTGACGGACATTGGGTTTCGTTGTGCTGTTGGATCGCAATACCACCGTCCAGCATAAAGGGAGATTTGAATTCTGGTGGCGTTCTGCTGGAAGCGATCGCCCGCTTCGACGTAAAATCGGGATCGCTGGGATCGCCGCGAAGTCGGAAATTAAGTTGACTTTGACCGTTTTAAAGACTTCGATCGGGATCGTTTGTCATCAAAAACTAGGATCGTTGACGAACTGTAAAATAACGCAATTGTTCGTTACAAGATTTGAAAATAATAATGAGAGTGGTACAATAAAGCAAATTAAAACTGCGATACACTTAAAGTCCAGCGTCGCGTTTTAGGAAAGTTTTTTTTCAGTCGTTCGAGCGCCACAGAGAACACACTTCAAAAGATTTGAGGTGGGTGTCTCGTCCGCTTTTAACCCCCATCGCACGCCATTTCACGTCGTCTCGATCCCTTGCATCTCGAAAGACGAAACACGGCGATCGCGAACGTGACGAAACGCTCGAAAAACTAACGCAAGAAGCGAAGAGAATTCCCATGACTTTCACGTCCAAAGCTAACTCCATCGGTGCAACAGAGGGACAGTCCGCTCCAGCGATCGCACCTCGCGTTACGGCTAAAGGGGTGTGCGTCACCCTCCACGGACATTTCTACCAACCGCCGCGAGAAAACCCCTATCTCGACGCGATCGAACACCAACCGAGCGCTCGTCCCTTTCACGATTGGAACGAACGCATCCATTACGAATGCTATCGTCCCAACGCCTTCGCCCGAGTTCTCAACGATCGCGGCGAAGTGGTCGAAATCGTCAATAACTACGAGTATCTCAGCTTTAACATCGGGCCGACCCTGATGAACTGGTTGGCGCGGTACGACTTGGAAGTCTACGAACGCATCCTCGAAGCCGATCGCCGCAGTTGCGATCGCCTCGACGGCCACGGCAACGCCATCGCCCAAGTCTACAACCACATCATCCTTCCTCTAGCCAACGATCGCGACAAACGCACTCAAATTCGCTGGGGGAAAGCCGACTTCAAATCCCACTTCGGACGAGATCCCGAAGGAATGTGGCTGGCAGAAACCGCCGTCGATTACCCGACCCTCGAAGCCCTCATCGACGAAGGTATCAAGTTCCTGATTCTCGCCCCGTCTCAAGTCGAACGCTGTCGGGTATTACCAGACGAAGATACTCCCGATCCCGATTGGCACGAAGTTGGCGGCGGACAGATCGATCCGACTCGTCCCTATCGCTGCTACCTGAAAAACGCAGACGGACAGCCCGATTCCACCCGTCCCTACATCGACATCTTTTTCTACGACGGGCCGATTTCTCGAGACATCGGCTTTAACGACTTGTTGTCCAACGCCAACACCCTAGCCGGTCGGTTGGGGATGGCCGTTCACGGCGATCGCCGTCCCGCACAACTGATTTCGGTCGCGACCGACGGCGAAACCTTCGGCCACCATAAAGGCGGAACCGAAAAATGTATCGCCTACAGCTTCACCCAGGAATTCCCCAACCGGGATTGGACGGTGACGAATTACGGCCACTACCTGAGTCAAAACCCGCCGCAGTGGGAATGCGAACTCAAACCCGTCACCGCTTGGAGTTGTTCTCACGGGGTCGAGCGCTGGCGAGACGACTGTGGCTGTGGCGGCGGCGGCGGAACTCAGCAGAAATGGCGTCGCCCCCTGCGAGATAGCCTCGATTGGTTGCGCGATCGCCTGGTAGACCTCTACGAACGAGAAGCAGGGCGCTTGTTGCGCGATCCTTGGGTCGCACGGGACGAGTACATCGGGGTGTTGAAAAATCGCTCGAAAGAAAACGTCGCCGCGTTCCTGTCCCGTCACCAACGACACGCCCTCAACGCCGAAGAACAAATCGACGTCCTGCGTCTGCTGGAAATGCAGCGACACAGCCTGTTGATGTACACCAGTTGCGGTTGGTTCTTCGAGGAACTGTCCCGCCCTGAAGGGACGCAGATTTTACGGTACGCCGCACGAGCGATCGAACTGGCCGGACAGGTAACGGGGTGCGATCTCGAACCGGAATTCGTACAGCGGTTAGCCCAAGCCCCGAGTAACGTTCCCTTCTTCAAAGACGGGGCGGCGGTATACGTTCACAACGTCAAACCCGCCCAAGTCAGCCTCGAACAAATCGCCGCCCACTACGCCATCAGTTCCCTGTTCCAGCCCTACCACCCCGAACAGCGGGTGTACTGCTACCAGGCGCGACAACTGGACTACCAACTCCAGCGCATGGGAACTCTGACCTTGGCGGTGGGTCAACTGCAACTGACCTCAGAAATCACCTGGGAAACCCTGAATTTGAGCTTTGCGGTGTTGCACCTGGGAAGTTTAGATTTCCACTGCTGCATTCAACCGTTTGCCGGTCGCTTAGAATACCGTCAAAAATCCCAGGCGTTGTTCGAGGCATTGGAATCGACGAGTGCGGCGCAAACCATCTTGACGATGAATCACTACTTCGACGGGAAAACCTTCGGCTTGTCCGACTTGTTCGCCGAAGAAGAAGAGCGGGTGATCCATCAAATCGAACGGGAAACCCTCAAACGGCTCGATCGCCTCTACGCTCAGGTGTATCGGGAAAACTACGGCGTGTTGAAAGCCTTCCAGCGCAACGATTTACCCGTACCGCGCGAGTTACAAGTGGCGGCAGAAATCGCTCTCAGCCAACGCTGTCTCGAAGCCGTGCGCGGTTTGGTGCAGCAGGTGGGACGCTTGGCCGATCGCCCGTTGAAAAAAGACTACTGGGTGGAATTGGAGGCGATCGCCACCGAAGCCGTCAGTTTGCGCTGTCACCTCAACGTACCGGAGGCGAAACAGTCCCTCGAACAGTTGATTTGGCGAACCCTATGGCACGTGTTGCACGCTGACGATTTCACCGGAAGTCTCGATCGCGTCCTTGAGATCGACAAACTCGTTCGACTGGCTGAAAAACTGCAATTGGGCTTGTCTCTCGATCGCGTTCAGGAATTGTATTACAACTGGTTGCACGGTCACGTGGGTAACTGGTGTCCGATGTTAACCGCTGTCGAGCTGAATTTCGCCGCCGTTCCCGACACCCTGAGCGCCTTGTTAGAACTCGGCAATTCCCTCGGTATCGATACCACGGTTTGGTGCAGTTAAGAGAGGGAGAGGAAGAGAGGAAGAGGGGAAGAGGGGGAGAGAGGAAGAGGGGAAGAGGGGGAGAGAGGAAGAGGGGAAGAGAGGAAAACACTTTTCCCTATTCCCTATTCCCTGTCTTAACTGGCGACTGGTGACTGTTCACCTGGTAGAAAGCGGTAACTCCAGCGTAAACGTCGCTCCTTTTCCTAATTCGCTCTCGACGGTGAGATTTCCCCCCATGCGTTCGGCAAACTGGCGGGCGAGTGACAGTCCCAGTCCCGTTCCGCCATGTTGCCGAGTACTGGAGGTGTCTGCTTGAAAAAACGGATCGAAGATGCGATCGTGTTCCTCGGGATCGATGCCAATTCCCGTATCGATGACTTGAAAGCGAATGCGTTCGGGGGTCTTTTCGGTTATTTCATCGACCGTCAGCCAAATCGTGCCGTCGCGGGTAAATTTCGTCGCGTTGCTTAATAGGTTCGACAAAATTTGGTGAACTCGCATCCCATCTGCGTACAACTCGGCGATGTTCTCCGCACAGCAGACGTGCAGAACGTTGTTGTTTTCTAACACCGACGGCATCACTTTGACCGCCACTTCGTCGAGCAGCGTAGGTAAATCGAGCGGTTCGATCTGCACCTCGGCGTGACCCGACTCGATTTTGGAGACATCTAAAATATCGCCGATCAGTGCCAACAGGTGACGTCCTGCTTCGTGAATGCGGCGCACGTCTTCAACGAGTTCGAGATCGCCGAAATCGGTGACTTCTTCTTGGAGAAGTTCGCTATACCCGATAATGGCGTTGAGGGGCGTTCGTAACTCGTGACTCATGTTGGCGAGAAAGGCACTTTTGGCGCGGTTGGCGGCTTCGGCGGCTTCCTTGGCTTGCAGCAGTTCTTCCGATCGCTTGAGTTCGGTCACGTCTTGCAACGTTCCGATCGCATAGAGTTCTCGACATTCCGCTCGTTCGCGCACGATGCGTTCTTCCCCAAAGCAAGTTTGAATTTGGTAATCGAGACAGAACGGTTTTCGCTCTAACAACATGGCTGTGTAAGCTTCCTCGACGCGATCGCGATCGTCGGGGCTAACGAACTGCATCAAAGCTTGGCGGGAGGGACGAAACGACTCGGGAACGCAGCCGAAAATTTGGTACGTTCGCTCGGACCATCGCATTTCGTGTGTGAGGCGATCGAAATCCCAACTTCCCAATTCGGCGAGGCGTTGGGCGTTTGCCAGTCGTGCTTGACTTTGTTTTAACGACAGTTCGGCTCGTTGGCGTCCGGCGATTTCCGTGGCCAGTACGAGGGAGGTGACGGCGATCGTGGCGACGAACATCTGCAACGATAAGATCGACTGTGCGGCTCCTACGTTTGCGATGAGAAACGGGCTGCTGTTGCGGGCGATTCCCCAGACGGCCATGGTGGCGATCGTCAGGTTAATTAAAACAGTTCCCCGTTTACCGAAACGCAACGCCGCCCACATGGAAATGGGAAACGGCAAGTATTCCAACGGAACGGTGTAGTTCGAGGTTCGCGTTCGCGAACAGAACACCACCCACCCCACCGCTACCGTCAGTAAGAACACTGCGAGGATTTCGAGTTTGCGCCATCGGCGTCCTCGCTGCACCCCCCCCAATCGCAAATCGTAGCGGCGATCGACTAAGGCGAGAAAGACAGGTGTAACCGTGACGATTCCTGTGGCTTTTCCCAACCACAGCGTCCACCACAGTTCCCAAGAGCGAAACTGCTCGCTGTTACCCCATCCCGCGATCGCCGTCGCATCGAGGGTGGTACTGACGAAGGTTGCCAAGATACCGCCTAAAACGACCAGTCCTCCAATGTCCCGCAATCGTTCTAGGGTCGTCCGAAATTTCATGCTCGTCAGCAACGTTGCCCCCAACCAGGCTTGTAAGGCTTGACTGAAAGCCCATTCGAGGGCGAGTGCGGGGGGTAACTCCTGAAACCACACGCTAACCAGCGCCCCCAGCAATACCCCCACCCACAGCGATCGCGATTGTAGGAGGAGAGCCGCCAACGCCAGACCCGGAGGAACACCAACCAGTGCTGTTTTGACAAGATCGCTCGGAATCGAGGAGATCGAGGACGTTACGACGGCATAAACCGCAGCTAACGCCACAATACGCCACCCGAGTTGTCGTCTCGTTTGCCAAAAAGCGGACATACCCTCCTAGGGAAAACACGAATTGGTCTTACTTCACTATACGCCTCCTGTTTCACCTTAATGTCGCAAGGAGGCTGGCACTCTATCCGTTAGGATGAGTGTCCAGAGCTCAGTGGTGCAGAAAACTTTTCGAGATCGGGGGATTGACAAAACACATAAAATATGTATTAGGATTCAAGTCAGATCCCCGGCATCTTGGAGATGCTGGGGATCTCCGGCAGCCATTTACCGATCTGGGATTTTGCGGTCAACCCTTTAATACGGTGATATCTTTTCTAACAAGGGTTTCAGGACTTTTCTGCACCATTAAGGTGTCCAGAGGAATTGCGACCAATAAACTCAACAGCGAAGCACCTTAAGACGTGCAGGTTGTGGTACTATCTCATAGGAGTGAGATTTGGGTGGTTGTGGAACAAGTCTTAACACTGGTTGTAAAGCTTGAAGTTACTGAGTCGCAACGGGAAATCCTTGCCGAAACAGCCAACGCTTTTGTCTCGGCGTGTAACTGGATTAATACCACGGTCAACCCAAAACTGACCAACCGCAACTCGATTCAAGCTGTTTGCTACCACGAAGTTAAGGAGAAGTTTGGATTAAGTGCCAATCACGTTGTTCGAGCTTGTGCGCGAGTAGCGGCTAATCGCTTAACAGCCAAGCAGAAAGGTAGAAAGGTTAAAGGGTTTAAGCCAACCAGCTTTGATGGCGATGCTAGAACTTTTTCCTTTTTCGAGAAGGACTGGACGATTAGTGTTAGCACGACCCGAAAGCGCCTGAGAGTTCAGATCTGAGCCAGCAACTATCATCGTGGAAAGCTCACAGGAAAAACCCCCACTTCCGCCCAAATCTGTCTCCATCGAGATGGAGATTGGTACGCGCACATCCAACTTAAGTCGGAACCTCCGAAGCCCTCTAAAACCGACAACGCAATCGGGGTAGATTTGGGAAGAAGGGAAATTGCTAAAACTTCCACAAATCGGGGTTGGGACGGCAAAGGAATTAAAGACATTAGAGATAAATACAGTCGGGTTAGGGCTTCTCTTCAAAAGAAAGCTTCCCAAGGCACGAGGTCAACTCGGCGCAGGTGTCGAGAGGTCTTGAGACGGTTATCGGGAAGAGAAAGAAGATTCCAAGCTTGGCTGAACCACAATATCAGCAAAAGTATTATCGAGGAGGCTAAGCAGTCTAACTCAGTAGTGGCAGTGGAGAATTTAACCGGAATTCGAGAGCGGACAAATAAAAAGCCTAGGAGCAAAACCGAGCGGAGACGCTCTAATTCTTGGGCTTTTTATCAGTTAAGATGCTTTCTCGAATACAAGGGGATTAAAGAAGGGGTGAAAGTGATGGCTATCCCTCCGGCTTATACTTCGCAAACTTGCCACTGCTGCAACCAGATTGGGGTGAGAACCCACAAAAGTTTTAAGTGTTCTAATTCTAGATGTGGCTGGACTGGAGACGCCGATCTCAATGGTGCTTTGATGATTCAGAAATGGGGCCGCTCTGTAAACCGGCCTGGAGGTTCTCATCTTTTGTCTTGTGCAAGAGATGAAGGGCTGCTGAAAGCCCGCGCTGTATGTGAAAGCTTTACTCGTCGGTTAGTTTACTAACCCGTAGCGCTTGAAGCTCTGATACGGTCATGATGTAGAAGGCGATCGTGAAACGAGAGGACACACAAGATATTGTCCGCTATCTTCGCTGACAAAGTGGGGGGTGGATGTCGTAGCGGCACGATCGCGCCATCTCAAGCCCCAACCTCTACGGTTCTGGCTCGCTTTGGCACGCCGAGACACTTCTCAATATGGCGGGCGATCGCACTCGATCGCCCGCGTCGTTCGACTACCACTCTAAAATTAATGTGGGTTCTGCCACAGCATTCGGTAAGCCCGAGGAGAGACCTTCGCGCGAGCCAAACTGAACGGCTCGGAACGAGTTATCTGGATTTTGCGTTTCGTCAACGAGCATCATTCCATGATTGGGAACGGTTCCGTCGAGCCAATCTCGAACCAGTGGCGTAACGTCCCAACGAATTACGTCTCCAATGGTGTGAACGTTGCGATCGATCGTGGCACTCGCAACAATGAGGGAATCGAAATCGGGTTGAGTTTCGTTATTTTCGCCATCGACTCCGCCACCCATCCAAGCTACGCCAAATGCGGTATCGGGATCGACTGCTCCGCTCGGTGCGGGAGAGCCTTCAAAGCCATTTCCTTCGTTCCAGGTTCCACCTTCTCCATACCCTTCATCGCCGTTTTCCATTCCAGTTAAGGGATCGATGTGATGTACGTCTACGGTATAGCGATCGGAGTTGGAACCGTCACTAAAATCTTGAATGGTTAGCTCTAACGTGGCTTTGGAGATCGCATCGGGAGGATCTTCAAACGCTTCGTCGAAATCGAAGCGGACGAGCGATCGTATGGCATCAGGATGTCCAAAAGGAATCCCTCCACCTCCACGAGAGGTTCCCACTGAAATAAAGTGTTGCTTCCCGTAGTTATCGTTGCGCCTGGTATCGAGATCGGTACGAATATAGGTATCGGCGGATGCGCCGAGAGTCAGCGAATTGGCAGGCGGTTGCGTTCCTTCTTCAACTGGAATATTAAAGCTCAAGGTTTGGGAGTTTAAACCTCCTAGATCGAACGTGCGATCGTAGACATCGATAACGTCTCCGTCTAACAAGTTGTAGCGTTTCTTCAAGGCAGGTCCTAAACTGAAGCTTCGATCGATGTCTTTCAACCGTTTGAAATCAATTTTGACTTGTCCGTTTAAAGACAACGCTTCTAAACCCAAATCGACATCGTAGCCTAGCGTGGTCGTATTCGTGAAGTCCGTGTCTAGGTCGAGAACAGCATCTAGCTCTAACGTGTCACCGACGCCATCGGGAACGGCAAACGTCAAATCTTGTCCGATCTCGAAATTGAGAACATCCCCATTTTCTAGCGTCAAATTTCCCGACAGTGCCTCTGTGGTCAAATTGAAGTCTTGACTGAAGTTGAGTTCGGGTAAAATATCAACGTCTAAAAGGTTGTAGCCACCGCCTAATTTAATGAATCCTCCAAAAAATTCCTTAGACCATTGTTTTTCGAGCGGAGGAACTGGAACGCCAACTTTTTGAAGGATCGTAGTCGCGATACCGTCTAAGTCAAGTTCTGCTTCAAGAAAAGTATCGCTTCCTGATGACGAGAGTGTATTTGGAGCAGTCAAATTCCCTGTTGTGTCGATTTTTGGTAGGCTCAATTCAATATTGCCAAAATCGTTTAAGGGAATTTTAATGTCACTACCTGCTGCATTGAGATCGACAAGATCGGTCGTTTTTTCAGGTAAATTCCAATCAAAGATTTTCCAGTCAAACTGAGAGCGTTTGAAGAGTGCTTTTCCGGCGATGCTGGCTTCTGCATTCATGCCAAAAATTGCATCGAGAGAATAGGAAGCATCTGGACTCAAGGTTGAAAACGTAGCTGCATTATCTAACGCAAACCCCGATTTAATTGTCACCAAATCTCCCGATTTAACGAGATCGGGAACTTGAATCCATAAATCGACAGGGAGCGATGCGTTGACAAGACCGCCCTGAATTTGTAAATCAGACTGCAAACCAATTTTTCCAGTACTGGCAATGGAAGGTCGGATGAAGATATTTTTAGATCCGATTTTTTGGGATAGTGTTTTGTCCCAATCTACCCCCAGAAATCGGCTGTCTAAAAAATTAAATGCATCTCCATTGTGCCAAGGGCTTTGGTCTTGTGTTGTAAAGTCTAAATCGAAGGTGAGTGTATTCATGATGTAACCCCCCTCTTTTTTCGATAGGATGTCTTTCGATTTTGTTTTTTTCGTCCGACTTGTATGGCTTTTAGGGTTTTTAAGATGTTGTGAGATTTCGATTTTGTTGTTTTTTTGGTGTAGTTTTATAGTTTGTGATTTTGTTTTACGATCTACCGATTTGTTGAATTTGTATCGAACTCAGCGATCGCAGTTTATTTTCAATTTATTTAATTTAGGTAATTTTTGCATTTCAAAAATTAAAAAATATAACAAAAATGACTGTATATTACCTAAATTGTTATACTAAACAAAAGCCTTTCGTCGAGCTTTAATGGCTTAAGTCTAAGTATCTTTTCCTTACGCGACAACTCTATCACGGACAATTTAAGCCGATCGAAAATCGTTACCTTTATTCGCATTTTTGTCAAGTGTTTTTCTCTAAAAAGCTCACTCCAAAACCAGTCTGCTGACTATGAATATTTTGGGCTAATGTGTGTGAGCGATCGCTAATTTTTTAAAAAATATTCTGATTGTTGGGCGATCGCATTGACTGTCTATATGTTAATTTTCAATCTTTAAGGTCTGGAGAAGGAACGACAACCGCAACAGACTCAACTCGGCTCGTTAGAAAATTCCGCTACAGTGCGCTCTCTCTCCGTTGGAGCGATTCTCCGATCGTTTGTACGAGCGTAGCTTTCCCGTAAGACGTTTATGCAAAACGCCCCGATCTGATGCGGGTCAGGGCGATCGCACCCATACGTCCAAATTTAAGCGATACGTTGTCCTGCTGGATTCGCGTATCGATCTCCACAAACACCGCAAGCCTAAAACGCAACCTAAATTTTACGCTCGATCGACAGCGTTTAACTTCTAATCGCAACAATACACAAACAGTAACCGTCGCTCAAAACTGCTCGATGCTCACTGTTTGCGGCTTACTGTAAATGGGGGTGGTGGGACTTGAACCCACACGACTGTCACCAGTCAACGGATTTTAAGTCCGTAGCGTCTACCATTCCGCCACACCCCCGAATCCGTTCTTCGGTTTGCGCGTTACGCGCATATCTCCCTATTAAAACAGTTTTGAGGTGATTTTGGCAACCCCTTTTGGCAAAAATGTCAGTGGAGTATCCCAGAACGATCGAAAATCACGATCGCCTCCCAAACACCCTCACTTCCCCATCTCCAAAGAAGACAGAGTCCGAAAACACCGAGTCGTTCTCGAGAATACCGTATCCGTTAAAACGACATCAACGGCCACCTGTCAACTATTCCAACTGTGTTATGACAGACGAGCGAGGAGAGCGATCGCCACGGAAAACAAACAACGATGAGTCACTGCATCAATCCTTACTGCACCCAACCCCGCAACCCCGGTGACGGTGATTTTTGCACGAATTGCGGAACGAAGCTGCTGTTGCGCGATCGCTACCGCGTTCTCAAACCTATCGGACAGGGGGGATTTGGTAAAACTTACCTCGCCGTTGACGAAGATCTTCCCTCCAAACCTCGTTGCGTCGTCAAACAACTCCATCCGTTCGATCGCGACTCTCCCATCGGGAAAAAGATGCTCGAACTGTTCGATCGCGAAGCCGTCAGCCTGGACAATCTCGGTCAACATCCCCAAATTCCCACACTTCTGGCACATTTCGAGCAAGACAACCAACTCTATCTCGTGCAAGAGTGGATCGACGGAGAAACCCTCGCTGACGAACTCAAAGAAAAAGGAACCTTTAGCGAAGTCCAAATTCGCCAACTCCTCGAAAATTTACTTCCCGTGTTGCAATACGTCCACGAAAAACAGGCGATTCACCGGGACGTCAAACCCCAAAACATCATGCGGCGGCGGGATAGCAACGAATTCGTCCTCATCGATTTCGGCGTGGCGAAGGTTGTTACGGAAACGGCGTTATTGCAAACCGGAACGGCGATCGGAAGTCCCGAATATATGGCTCCCGAACAAATGCGGGGTCAGGCGTTTCCCGCCACCGATATTTACTGTCTCGGCGTGACTTGTCTGCGGTTGCTGACGGGAATGCTTCCGATGGAACTTTACGACATCGTTCGCGGGTGTTGGCGTTGGCGTCAGTTTCTCCCCAACGGCGTTCGCATTTCGCCACAACTGGGGTTGGTGTTGGATAAAGCGATCGAAACTCCTCTCGAACGACGCTATCGATCGGCGAAAGCCATGTTGCAAGACTTACAACCGCTGCAACCGAAACCCGTCAAATCCCATCCGAAAGGAAAACTCGCGCCTCCTCCCAAGCGATCGATCCTCGATACACTGTTGCGTCCGGTTCCCAAGACTCCCGATCGCTTAATTTCTGAAGTCGGGGTCGATTATACAGAACTGCGAGACTTGCTGGTGAAGCGGAAGTGGAAAGAGAGCGATCGCCTGA
Organism: Geitlerinema sp. CS-897; assembly: GCF_028368005.1. NCBI lineage: Bacteria > Bacillati > Cyanobacteriota > Cyanophyceae > Geitlerinematales > Geitlerinemataceae > Geitlerinema > Geitlerinema sp. CS-897. Next base: position 15,298 of record NZ_JAQNCQ010000019.1, read on the forward strand.
CGCATAAATTGCTGTGTTTTCTAGTGCGTCGTTCCACGGCGGGATATCTCGCCTATCGAGAAATCGCCAAACTTCCTTGTGAGGATTTGCAGACGATCGATCGCCTGTGGGTGAAGTACTCCAACCGCAAGTTTGGGTTTAGCGTTCAACGACAGATTTACGAAGCGGTCGATCGCGACTATCCTGAGTTTTGCGATCGCGTGGGGTGGCCGGTAGCCAAATCGCGATCGCCCTCTCAAACCTTCAAATTCAATCTGAGAGCGCCTGTCGGTCATCTCCCCTCGCGAACCTGGGCGGGAGGATTAGAATTATGGCGACATATGGCGGCGTTGTCCGATAAATTCGCCGAATGCGAGGAAACGTGAGACGCGTTCAATGTCTAATCGCGGCATATTCCATCCCGATATTCCATAAAAAATAACGGAAGCCGCACCACCGTTTTCAACAGTCCCAAAACTCCGTATCGCGTCTGTAGCTGAGGCGGAATCTCCGACAGGTTCAATTCCACAAATCCCAAAGTTTCGTAAAACCCTCGAAGTTGCGTTCCCAAACAGTCGAGATACAAGGGTTTCGTTGCTTCTTCGATGAGATGTTGCGCCATGGCCGTTCCGATTCCCCGCTGTCGCCAACGCCGCGAGACGACCAAACTTCCCAACTCCTGAACGCCGTCGAACTCCCGCAACTGGCCGCAGGCGATAATGTCGTTCTGGTGTTCTAAAACCCAAAATTGCGACCATCGCAGTTGAGTCGGGTCGAGGAGCGATCGCAACACCAAGCCGCGAACAGTGGGTAAATCCTCTGGCGTGGCGCGTCGTAGATTGGATGCTGGGGGAAAAGCCATCGTCTCGGAAAACTGCTATTACGATCGCAGTATCGAAGCGATCGCGGTGTCATGGCGAATATCTTTAACCTACCATCGGAACTCCCCGCCAGCGCATTCCTCGAACCCTTCGTCACGGAAAACGACACCCTTATCGAACGGATCGTCTCGACGAGACCCACCACGCCACCCGGTCAGTGGTACGATCGAATCCTCGATAATGGGACGAGAACTCAAGGGGGATACCATGCTACTGCGATCGCTAATGACAACCCTTTCCACAGGTATCTCAGTGATGTCAGTCGGTGCCAGTGCGATCGCCGCTTCACCCCTCGAGTTAGACCGACCCGAAGACGCACTGACTGCATTTCGTAAAATATCCTGTTCCCTAGAAGACGGTCAGACAACCTATTTCCTGTGGCAAGGAGAAGTCTACAGCCGAGTCCCTGGCGAACGCGATCGCCATTTGTTCGACGTTCAAGGCATGAGTGCGCGTGCCTGTGTTTCCTTAACCTCAGAAACCGGATCGGTGGGGTTTCGTCAAGTGACGCGGGAAGTGATGTTGTATCTCGATCCCGAAACCGACGCCGTCTCAGACACTTGGGAAAATCCCTGGACTCAGAAAATCAACACGGTGATTCCAGTGGCGAACGATCCCGTCAATTCTACCTTTTGGGTCGAAACCACCGGACAACGCCTCAATTTTCAACCTCTCGGAAACGGCGATCTCCTTTTCCTTACCTTCACTATTCCGCTGTTCTATCCCAACCCTTTGGGTAACGAGTATCAGGCTTACATGGGGGGTCATTACCATGCAATGGAAATGTTTAATTTTTCGGCAAACCGGCAAGCTTTACTAACGGGTGACGCAGCAACATCCACCGTTTCCGTAAGCTGGAGTCGAATTTCTCCCTGGTTGCCGTGGATGGAAATGGGAAGCCGACCGGGAGAATTGGTGTTTAACGCTGCTGGGACGCGAGTAGACGCTTGGCAGAACTTTCCCGAACCTCTACGAGGGCAAATTGCCGATCGATTTTCCCTGTATCAAAATCCTCCGCCACTGGACGACGATCGCCCCAATCAAACCACCTGGACGAATTTTCGCGATTATCTCGAACGTCAATCTCAGGAGTGAAATGTATCGATCGCGCACCCTCGTCTCGAAAAAATGCTATTACGATCGCAGTATCGAAGCGATCGCGGTGTCATGTCGAATATCTTCAACCTCCCCTCGGAACTCCCCGACAGCGAACTCCTCGAACCCCTCGTGACGGGAAACGATACCCTCATCGAACGCATCGTCTCCACCGGACAAACGACGCCACCCGGTCAGTGGTACGACCAAAACCGCGATGAATGGGTGGTGTTGTTACAGGGAAAGGCGATCGTTTCTTACGAAGACGGGTCTCAAGTCAAGTTGAAACGTGGGGATTATTTGTTAATTCCCGCTCGGACGAAACATCGTGTTGACTATACTAGCGTCGAGCCGCCCTGTATTTGGTTAGCGGTTCATGGAAATTTTCGGCACTTTCGTAAGTAAGTCTTCTGGATTTTTTAAACTCTTTTAGGGTGGGCAATGCCTACCTTTTGATATAGTTAACGCCAGCTAGACGCACGACTAAATTGGTATTCAATTATCCGACGCGACAGTTTCTCATTTTTGGAGTTGTCACTTTGCAAGAACTGATTGGGCGATGTTTACTTTACTTAAATTTTAAAAGGTATTTAATTCAATAATTTAGCTAAAATCAAATCTTGCAAATAAAAAAACGAAGTATTTTCTCTCAAAATAGAGTAAACTTGTAAACCCAAAAAAAATTGAATACGATAGAATTTTAACGTACGATCGCCCCCATCTATCCCTTAAATTCACTCCATTCAACTCGTTCGATGTCTCAGACCTTCGACTTTATCGTTTTCGGAGACGAAGTGCCAGGAATTCTCGGACTCGTCAGTGCCGCACGGGAATACCACCGACAAACCGGTCAGTTCCCCCGTAGTCTCGTCATGACCCAAAGCAACGCCAACTTGGGACTCGGCGGTCATTTAGTCCGGGGCGAACTTTCCTATCTCGATCGTAGCAGCATTCCCTACGACATCCGCCAACGCTACAACCTGGACACCTTCGGCGATCCTCCCAGCATTTACCGAGAATTCCTCGATCGCGCGGGTGTCGATTGGATTGCCCTCGATCCCCAAGCCGCCGATGCCGCATTGCGGCGAATGCTGTCAGAAGTCGGGGCTTACGTCCTCAGTAACATCGAGATCGATCGCGTCCTCAAAACCGGAAACCGCATTTCCGGCATTCACCTGACACGGGGCGATACCTACTTCGCTCAACAGTTTATCGACGCCACCGTCAACGCCGAACTCGCCCAAGCCGCAGGCGTCACAAAACTCGCCGGTTTCGCCACCTTCGGACTCCCTGAAGCCGAACTTCCCGTCACCCTCTGCTTCCAAACCCACGGCCTCAGCATTTCCCGCCTCAAACAAGTCGAAGCCAGCTATTTCAAACACCTCACCACCCCCGGAAACAGCATCGGCAAATACTGGTTCAAAGCCGCTTCTGGCGGGAGCGACAGCCTTGCCAACTGGCTTCGCCAAAGCCTCACCGACAAAGACGGAAACTGGCTGACTCTCTACAGCGATCGCGACTTTATCGACGTTCGCAGTCGCGCCCTCAGCATCGCTTACCACGGCCACCGCAACAAACCCTTTTCCCTCAAAAACACCGGATTTCTCCTCGACAACGGCAACGTCGCCGTTCTCTCCAACGATCGCCTGTCGTGGAATTCCCTACTGTTTTTCGTCACCGGGTCAGAAGCCGAAGCCCTTGCCCGTAACGATGCCAAACCCACCCCCGCCATGTTAAAAGAATTCCAAAACGTGCGGCGGTGGTTCCAACAATATCTCGGTGCCAGGGACGTGACCCCAGCCCCAGAACTCTACATCCGCCACGCCGGAAACGTGACCGGGGTTGTCTCTCCTCTCAGCGGCGCGAAAATGCTAAAAGGGGGCGTCGATATTGGCGAAGCTCTGGGAACCTTCGGCTATCATTTCGACGTGCGCGGTGGCATCGAAGGATTGGGACGAAAAGCTTTAGATCGGGGCTATCAAAGTATCAGCGTCCATACCAAACCCCTGTTTAATATCGGTATCGGCCACGCCCAAATCCGCGACGTGCCGAATTTAGCGGTGGTGAGTCCCGCCTCGGGATTTGAAGGATACGCCTCTTCCGCCGGACGTATCGTCGAGTTTAACGTCGGTGTCGGTCAAGGGGTGGGGATTGCGGCGGCGTTGGCGTTACGTCAGGGAAGACAGCTTTCCGAGATTTCAAATTCAGAAGTACGGGACGTCTTGAAACGCCAGCAAAAATTACCGAAAGTTTTCGGGATCGCACAACCGGAGTTTGCCGAGTTTTTGGCAACCTTCGAGAAAACTCTCGCCCCGGAAAAACCCGTTACGCCGACGGGATTGGTGGATATTGCGGGACATTGGGCCGAACCGTACATCGAAAGTTTGTTCGATCGCGGTATCGTAGCCGGAGTCGGAAACCATCAATTTCGCCCCGATATTCCCCTCACGCGGGCGGCATTTGCCGCCATACTCGCCCAATCCTTCGATCGCCCCTTCATCCGCGACGCCCAAGTCTTTCTCGACGTACCGCAAAATTTCTGGGGTTACGAGGCGATCGTCAAAACCAACCGAATGGGCTTCATGACGGGATTTCCCAACGGGACGTTTCGCCCCGGTCAAAACGTCACCCGCTTACAGGCGTTTCTCGCGATCGTCAGCGGTTTAAACCTCAACGAGAGTGTCGGTTCCGAGGTCTTGTCCGTTTACCGCGATCGCGCCGCCATACCTGCCTACGCCGTTCCTGCGATCGCCCAAGCCACCGCCGCCGGCCTCGTCGTCAACCACCCCGATCCCCACCAGTTGCGCCCCTTAGAAGACATGACCCGCGCCGAGGTGGCCGTGACGATTTACAAAGCGTTGGAATTGAGTTGACATCCTCACCGCCCTGGAAGGACGGTGATTCCCAAACCTCGCGAATTGGGTTCCTGCTTCCTTCTCTCTCGAGTTTTTCGCAGTTGCTCTCCGGATCGAAATCCTTCAAGTCTTACACTCGCTTCACAGGCTGTAACGGTGTGTCCCACCGCCAAAATTCCAATTCAATTGGAGTTTTAGGCAAACTTACTAACTTGGGTTTCGTTAGCCAGTTTAACCATTCACGTCCATTGTACTGTAA
>NZ_JAQNCQ010000335.1:0-8240 GCF_028368005.1 Geitlerinema sp. CS-897
CGGTCAAGCAGATTGGTCGGCGTCTCAAGATTTCCGGCGCTCAGTGGGAACGTCAGAACGTTCCACAAGTCCTCAAGCAACGCTGTGCTTATCTCAATGGAGACTTTTACGCCTGACACTTGCAAAACTGGGATGCACCCGATTGGTGGAGAGAATATAGCGCGATTCGACCTGGTCTTGTCCGTAGACCATAAAATATTTATTAAACTGTGGATCTTCCAGTTTAATTCGTACTAAACCCTCTTTAGCTCCATTTTTTCCAATTTTACCCGAGAGTTTTTTCGACAAAACGAGCGTTCGAGTTTTAAACGTCTTAGGAAAAGTAGACCAATACAACAAGCCTTTAAATAAAAGCGTTCTCGATATTGAAGATTCAAAAAACTGTTCCCAAAACTCAGAAAACACTAACTTTCGTCCTCGTGCAATTCTTGAAAATGCGTAAGGAAACCCGAAAACAAAAACAAGAAAACCCGTCATCCACATATAGCTAGAAGACCGACGCCGTCCTTTCAAGACAGACAACCAGTTAAAGGACGATTTTTCAGCACAGACATCTGCAAAAGAAAGCACAGTTCGGCCGACTACTCCAGAAACATAGTCATCTTGACGAACGAGATCGGGAAAGGCTCGACCTAACAGCGTGCTATTCGTTAATGCGTTTCGTGCGGCTCCCATTTCACCAGTCGGAGAATATTGTAAATATTCATCTGGGTCTATAAATTCAAGTATTTTTTGGACAATGTTGCGTTTGAATCCCATTCCGTATTGACTGGTGCGAAAGCTATATAAAAAGACCCAAAGTGTCAACCACAGGGTAGATAAAATGAAAAAAGTTTTCGGCATTTTAGAGGTTAAAATTCCCGAGCCGATAAAAATTGCTAAAAGTATTCCCGAAATTGCGATGACAGATATTAAAACCGATCGACGAGATTTTTCGATTTTTTTGAGTTCCTTCAGTAGCGTTTTCTGGTAAAACCGCTTGAGTTCGGAAACTGTTCTCGGTTCGATTCGAGCTTGTTCGATCGCTTGAAGTCTTTGGGCTTCTGCTTCCGCTTCTCGAGCAGCTGCTTCAGCGTTGCGTTTCGCTCGTTCTAATGAAGCTGTGACTGACTCTAAAAAACGCTGCGCCCAGTGTTGAGTTTCGAGATTCGCATTTCTCGCGAGTTCTTCACTCAAACTGACGGCTTCGTTAAGTTTTCCACTTCCTCGATAGGCTTGAGCGAGAAGTGTTTGTGCTTGCCAATATTGTTGGTTTTTTTCAGTGGTCGAAACTCCAGTAAAGTAACGATCGAGGTGGCTCAACGCTAATTCGTAGTCTTTCTGACGAATCGCAACTTTACTTTGGTTGAGCAACTGCTGAATTTCTAGGGTCGATAGTGATTCGGAGGGGGTTTTAGGTTGTGAAGATTCACTAGAAGAGGCGAGTGTTGTGGAACTAGATGGTAAGTCTGACGGGCGATCGGAACTCGATTCGTTCGTCAATGTTTGGGTTGTTTCATGTTTGGTGGCGACCTGAAGGTGATGGTTGCGTTGTTGCAGGGTTTTCAGTACTTGCTGACCCCACTGCTTTACTTTGGGATGGGGATGAGCTGCGAGTTTCGTACAAAGCTCGATCGCTTCTTCGAGTTGTTGACAAGCGTAGTGCGATCGAATTAGTGCTGTCCATGCAGTGACCTGCTGTGACGTTCGAGGAAACTCGTTTTGACATAATGGTGCCAGTAACGCAATACTTTCGGAATAGCGTTTCTGCTCGAAGGCGGTAATTCCTTCGCGTAAGGCTCGATCTTTAGACATTGTGTTTAATTCTCAAAGAGTTGACTGACGTTAACGTTTTGACGATCGCTCTCGGACGCTTCAAAGACTTTTTTGCGTCGATAGTTGAGTTGAGTGGCGATTATATTCGTCGGAAACATTTCAATCGCGTTGTTATACTCTGTGACCGAACTGTTATAAAATCGTCGTGCGGCTGAGAGTTGTTCTTCAACTTCGTTGAGTGAGGCTTGGAGTTGTAGAAAGCTCCGATCGGATTTGAGTTGAGGATACGCTTCAACCGTGACTAAAAAATTACTAATTTCTCGTGAAATTTGGTTTTCAAGTTCCAATCGCCTAGTATTTGGCAGTCTTCTAGACATAGCTTGCGATCGCAATCCAGAAACTCGAGTCAGAGTTTTTATCTCGAAATCTGAATATTTTTTAGCGACAGCCACTAGGTTTGGAATTAAGTCATATCTTTTTTTTAGAATAACGTCGATGCTAGAAAATGCATTATCAATTTGGTTTTTAGATCGAATCAAACTATTGTAAAGTCCAGTTATCCAAACTGCCAATAAAATAACGACTACGATCGATATGATTAGAGTCCACATTCATTTATCCTCCCTCTTAAAATGACGAAAAATACTTCTATTACGAGATTACAGCGATCGAACGTTTTGAGTTAATGTTGAAAACATCGATTTTTCGCATGATTTTTAAAATTCTGCAATATGCATATGTGTAGTCATCCTAAATCAGTTGTGTAACAAAATGGGAACAAAAAGGGAACCGGGAACGGAGAATTGTATTTTTTAGGGTATTTTAATTTTTGACAACTCATTGGGGACTGCCATACTTAAATTCTCTCATGAAAACTTTTGTGCTGTATTATAACGTATTTTTAGAAAATTTTATTGTGAGAGATTGTTAGTTCGAGCGCTCGAATTTTTCTGCATTATTTCGTAGTTCTTAATAAATCGAAACACTGTCTTCCGTGAAATCTCGTAATTAATTACGATTCGAGCGATCGTTTTTTGCAAATAAAAACAAAATTTAATAAAACTTAAAAGTAGCTATTAAAACTAGGAGTTAAGCATCTCCACCATTTGTAGTGGGCAATGCCCACCGACCTCTCCATTTAGAGTAATTTCGGTCGAACTGCGTAAGTCCTAAAAACAATCAAAATGTCTATTGTCAAGTTAAAACTTCAAGCTTCCGACAATTGCGGACCGAGCGATCGTTGTGACTTACAGGTTGCCGAACGGACAAATATCGTCATTCAAACTACTCAGTAGTTTTACAGAGGTCGAACGAACCTGAATTAACTAGTGCTATGATGGAGCTTAAATTTCCATAACTTAAGCGTTCTTCCACAACTGTATAGAGGACTCTGTAATGAGTAAGCGAACCGAAGCAGAGGCGATCGTTCGTACCCACGTTCTCTGGTCGATGGGAGGTGGATTAATCCCCATTCCACTGGTGGATTTTGCTGCCGTTACTGCAATTCAATTAGAAATGCTCCAGCAGTTAGCCCGAACGTACAACGTAGACTATAGCCAAAGTAACGGGAAAGCCTTCGTCTCAGCCTTAACAGGAACGACGTTCGCCCGCTTGGGCGCGAGTTTATTGAAGGCCATTCCGGGGGTTGGAACCTTGATCGGAGGTGCGTCGATGTCTATTACATCGGGAGCTTCAACCTATGCCGTCGGTCAAGTTGCCATCAACCATTTTGCGAATTCCGGTAACTTGAATAACTTTGTTGAAGACCAAGTCAAACAGGCTTACGATGTGGCGTTCGAGCGCGGGAAATCTTATGTTTCCGATCTCGAAAACGAGAAGAAAGACGAAGCGGCAGATATTTATCAAGCTCTGGAAAAACTCGGGAAGTTAAAAGAACAGGGTATTTTAACTGAGGAAGAGTTCCAAGCCAAAAAACAACAGTTACTCGAGCGACTGTGAACGAGATGAATGCTAGACGTAACGTTGTTAAAACCCTCTTGCCGACCAAATCGTTTGGTGTAGTAGGAGGATTTATCGCTCAGTGGTGCCAAAAACTTTTCGAGATCGGGAATTGACAAAACACATAAAATCTGTGTTGGAACTCAAGCCAGATCCCCAGCACCTGGGAGAGACCGGGGATCTCCGGCAAGCAATTTACCGATCTGGGATTGTGCGGCCAACCCTTTAATATGGCGATATCTTTTCTAACAAGGGCTTCAGGGCTTTTTTCTGCACCAAACCCCCTTTGGTAAGGGGGCTACGGGGGGATATGTGGGCGATCGCGCGATCGCCCACAAAAATAGAGACGCACCGAAGTCCGTCTCTATCAGTTTTCTGCAAACTCTCGACTTAGCGCATGGTCACGAACTCTTCAGCCGAACTCGGGTGAATGCCCACCGTGGCGTCGAAGTCCGCTTTTCGCGCCCCCATCTTCACGGCGATCGCCACCCCTTGAATAATCTCGGCTGCATTTTCGCCCACCATGTGCGCCCCAACAACGCGATCGGTATCGCCATCGACGATCAGCTTCATCAAGGTTTTCTCTTCGCGACCGCCCAAGGTATGGTACATCGGGCGGAATTTCGAGCGAAACACCTTCACTGCATCGCCGTATTCCTCCCGCGCCTCGGCTTCCGTCAATCCCACCGTGGCGGCTTCTGGCGTCGTAAACACCGCCGTCGGCACGTTTTCGTAACTCATCTGCCGCGACTTTCCGCCGAACTTCGTGTCTGCGAGGATGCGCCCTTCGTTAATAGCAACGGGGGTTAGGTTGAGGCGATCGATACAATCGCCGACTGCGAAGATATCGGGATCGTCGGTTTGGTTGTACTCGTCCGCCACGATCGCCCCGTTTTGGGTTTTGACTTTCGTATTTTCTAACCCCAATCCTTCGAGGTTCGGTTTGCGTCCCGTCGCTGCCAAGCTGATGGAATCGGCGATAACGGTGTCTTCCGCACCGCTGAGGTTCAATTGCAACTTACCGCTGTCGAGTTTGTCGATCGAGTCGATCGTGGTTTCGGTCAGAATGCGAATACCGTGACGTTGCATTCCCTCTTGAATCTCAGTACGAACGTCCTCGTCAAATCCCCGTAAGATCTTATCCCGTCGGATAATCACCGTCACCTCAGACCCCAAGCCTTTGAGGATGCAGGCGAATTCGACGCCGATGTATCCACCACCGAGAACCACCGCCTGTTTCGGCTGTTCCTCCAGATGAAAAATTTCGTTAGACGTAATGGCGTACTCGATCCCCGGAATATCCGGTTTGACGGGTTTTCCTCCCACTGCGATCAGAATTTTATCGGCCGTTAGGGTGCGATCGCCGATCGTTACCGTATGGGAATCGACAAATTTCGCGTGTCCCTCAAACACCTCCACGTTAGACTTATCCAACATCCGCTGATAAATACCGTTGAGGCGAGTAACCTCGTCGTTCACCACGCGAATCAGTTTCGGCCAGTCGAACTCGCTTTTCACCGGACTCCAACCGTACCCCACCGCATCGCAAAATAGATCGGAAAAGTGGGACGCATACACCATTAACTTTTTGGGAACGCACCCGCGATTGACGCAGGTTCCCCCCAGGCGATCGACTTCTGCAATTCCCACTTTCGCACCGTATTCGGCGGCGCGTCGAGCTGTGGCGATTCCTCCAGAACCCGCACCGATGACAAATAGATCGAAATCGTAACTCATAATTTTCTCTGTGTCCTCTCATACTACGCTTAACTTGTGAGGGGTTTGGGGAGCCATAAGTCCCGCGCTCCCCCCATCGGTGAGTGTCTCGAGACTTGGACTCCCCGCGTCAATTGAGGGGGCCTCTGCTATCCGCCGCTTCGCGTCTACGATACCCCAAAAATTGACATTTCCTTAGCTTTCAATCTTACTCAAGTCAAGTTGTTAGATATAATGCCTGTGGTGTGGCGTCCCGTAGATTGAGAGTCAAAGGTAGGCTTTTGCCGGAACCTCCAAAGTTCTAGAAACCGCCTCAGAACCTTAACAACTGAAGTTATGGGGTTCCGATCGGGAACACTTAGCTCTAGCGGGTGGCTGCGATCGGGTAAAAACTTCACAGTAGCCAGGAAGCTTTTGTTTAAAAAGCTGTACTCAGGGACTCTGGGAAATGGAAACCGCCTGTCAAATCGTCGGTCTGTCAGGGAGAGAATCTGATGGTTCTCTCTAGATAACCGGATGACCGGGTGATGTGATGATGTGATGATGTAAAATCTCCCTATCTCCTCACCCCCTCATCTCCCCATCTCATCACCCGAGGGAGATGTCTAAAAACATCATGCAGACAAATCCCGCCACGATGCCCAAGGTACCTTCTTGTTCGTAGCTTTTGCGAGCGATTTCGGGGATAATTTCATCGACGATCACGAACAGCATCGCCCCCGCTGCAAAGGCCATCGCCCAGGGTAAAAACGCTTGCGCCACGCTGACCACGCCTGCCCCAATGACGCCGCCGACAGGTTCGACGAGGCCGGTGACGAACGCAACGCCCAACGCATAGGCGATCGAATAGTTTAATTCTCGCAATCCCAACGCGACGACTAACCCCTCGGGAATGTTTTGTACGCCGATCCCCAACGCTAGGGCAATACCGTTTGCGATGTTGCCCCCGCCGAATCCGACGCCGACCGCTAAGCCTTCAGGGAAGTTGTGCAGGGTAATGGCAATGACAAACAGCCAAATTCGTTGGAAGTTTTTCAATGTCGGCCCCTCTTTGCCCTTAAAAAAGTGTTCGTGAGGAAAGTTGTTATGGGCAAACCACAACGCCGCACTTCCTAAAACAATCCCCGCTCCCACAATTAAGGCCGCCACGGTTTTGGAGGCTCCCTGTTCGAGAGCGGCTTCGGTTCCGGGGACGATGAGCGAAAAGGAGGTTGCGGCCAACATGACACCTCCTCCAAACCCGAGAAAAATTCCCTGAAGTCGATGTTGGATGTTGTGAGTGAATAAAATCGGTAAAGCACCGATGCCAGTTCCGAGTCCGGCGATGAGACTGGCTAGGCTTCCAATGAGGATGACATTCATTGACCGTGACGAGTTAAGGATCGACCGAACACTAAAAACACTGTAGGGGCGAACGCTAGGATTCGCCCTCTACTCGGTTCGAGTTTTCTCGATGCTAGGAAGACTTAGGCACTAGCCAGATATTTGTCTAAGGCTTCGGAATCGCCGATGAGTTTCCCGTCGATGAAGACTTGGGGAACGGTGGTGCTACCGCTCATCGCTTTGAGCGATCGCGCGGTGGCGTCTCGTCCCACGACGATTTCTTCGTAGTCGAAACCGCGTTCTTTGAGCTTGGTTTTGGCTTTGGCGCAGAAGGGACAGCCGATTTTGGTAAACAGCGAGACGTACTTCGGTGTTGCGTCGGGGTTGATGTAGTTCAACATCGTCTCGGCATCGGAGACTTCAAAGGGATCTCCGGGTTTCTCGGGTTCGATAAACATTTTATCGATGACGCCGTCTTTTACGAGCATGGAGTACCGCCAAGAGCGTTTCCCGAAGCCCAGGTCGCTTTTATCGACGAGCAGCCCCATTTGTTCGGTAAATTCACCGTTTCCGTCGGGAATTAGGGTGATGTTGTCGGCTTCTTGGTCTTTCGCCCATTCGTTCATGACGAAGGTGTCGTTGACAGACAGACAAATAATGTCGTCAACGCCGTTTTCTTTGAACACTCCCGCTAACTGGTTGTAGCCGGGAAGGTGACTCGAGGAACAAGTCGGCGTGAACGCGCCGGGAAGGGCGAAAACAATAACGGTTTTTCCAGAAAACAGTTCGTCTGTGGAGATATCGACCCATTCGTTATCGCAACGGGCGCGAAAGGTAATGTTGGGAACGCGCTGACCTTCTCGGTTCTCGAACATAGCAGTTAGCTCCTTTGTGAATTAATTCATAATCGTTATGAGTTTATCTTAGCGAGCGATGTTAAGACTTGTCAAGCCTTTTGTAGAAAAAACTGTCCGGGCTTCAAAATTCAGCAATATCGCGCTCTATGAAGTTTAAGCGATTGCCTGTCCCGTGATATCTATCTCAAGGAAGAACAGAGGGGGAGCTTCTTCAGAGACGAGGGAAGACAGGTAACGGGACTTCAACAAATTTCAAGCCCAAATAAAGCCCAAACGCGCTTTGTGAGCGGCAAACAGGTCTCTATTGAAGCTCAGCCACTCCACAAAACGAAAAGACATCGCGGTACGAAAAGCCCCTAAGGCATCTATTTAGGGTTTGCTGAAAAAGTTATCAAAAGCCGGGGGTGGAAAACGAACAAGAAGAAAATGAACAAGAAGCCGTCTTTCTCAAGGTATAAATCTGAATTGACTTAACTCGTCCACTTTATAGGTTACAATAATATTTCTCGACAAAATTATGAAGTTTGGGAAAAATTGACACAAAAAAAGACAGTAAAACTGCCTCAGCAGCTTCACCAGGTTCATCACTAAAAAGGTCAGAGCGATGGAGGTTTCCGAAGTATTAGGCAG
>NZ_JAQNCQ010000336.1:0-3030 GCF_028368005.1 Geitlerinema sp. CS-897
CCCCTGCCCTGTTCGTTCTCAGTAGGACGGAGTACCCTAGATAAGATTGTCTTTTTGTAAAGGAAGTCACTGACATATGACCGCAACGGCTATCAAGCACGAAATTAAAGATCCCGCTCTGGCGCCCCAGGGTAAACAACGCATCGATTGGGCAGGTCGGGAAATGCCCGTGTTGGCGCAAATCCGCGATCGCTTCGAGCAAGAAAAGCCCCTTGCGGGCATTAAATTAGTGGCTTGCTGCCACGTCACCACGGAAACGGCACATTTGGCGATCGCCTTAAAAGCAGGTGGTGCGGACGCTCTGCTCATTGCCAGCAATCCCCTCTCGACTCAAGACGACGTGGCGGCGAGTTTGGTTGTAGACCACAACATCCCCGTTTTCGCCATTAAAGGGGAAGACGCCGAAACTTACGAGCGTCACGTTCAAATCGCTCTCGACCACCACCCCAACATCATCATCGACGACGGGTCGGACGTGGTAGCGACGCTGGTGAAAGAGCGTCAAGACCAACTCCCCGAACTCATCGGGACGAACGAAGAAACCACCACCGGAATCGTGCGCCTGCGTGCCATGTTCAACGATGGTGTGCTGACCTTCCCGGCGATGAACGTCAACGATGCCGATACGAAGCATTTCTTCGATAACCGTTACGGAACCGGTCAATCGACCCTCGACGGCATCATTCGCGCCACCAATATGCTGCTGGCGGGTAAAACCCTAGTGGTCGCCGGTTACGGCTGGTGCGGTAAAGGCGTCGCCTTGCGCGGTCGCGGCATGGGCGCTAACGTGATCGTGACGGAAATCGACCCGGTTCGCGCCATCGAAGCGGTCATGGACGGCTTCCGCGTGATGCCGATGGAAGAAGCAGCACCGTTGGGGAACTTGTTCGTGACGGTGACGGGGAACAAGCACGTGATTCGCCGCGAACACTTCGAGACGATGAAAGATGGCGCGATCGTCTGTAACTCCGGTCACTTCGACATCGAAATCGACCTGAAATCCCTCAAGGCGATGACGAGCGAAGTGAAAACGGTGCGGCCGTTTACGGAACAGTACAAGCTCAACAGTGGAAAATCGGTCATCGTGTTGGGTGAAGGTCGCCTGGTGAACTTAGCGGCGGCGGAAGGTCATCCCAGTGCGGTGATGGATATGAGTTTCGCCAACCAAGCCTTAGCTTGTGAGTATTTGGTGAAGAATAAAGGAAAGCTCGAAGCCGGTCTTCACTCGATTCCTGAAGAGATCGATCGTGAAATTGCCAGCCTGAAGTTGAAGGCGATGGGCATCGAGATGGATACGCTAACCCCCGAACAGATCGAATATATCAATTCCTGGCAGTCGGGAACGTAAGTCAGTTAAGGATGAAGAGTGTAGCGTGAAGAGTGTTCGATCGAATTCTGCACTCTGCAAAACCCGGTATCTTTGATGAAGATACCGGGTTTCTCGTGGGCGAAGGGTGGTTAGTTACGGAATCCGAATCTCATACGGAATCCGTTACCCGATAAGCTAGGTTTCAAGAAGCCTTCACCACAGAGACACAGAGGACACAGAGAGGGACTTGTCAGGTTAGGCAAAACCAGTATTTGAAATTCGGATTCCGTATCAAATAGCGGTTTTACCCACTCAGACAAGTCCCTCCATCCCCGCAACCCCCCTCTCCTTTGGGGGGCTAATGGGGGATGTGGTGAAGACTTTTTGGGTAGTGTTAAAATAGCGGTTTGCTCCCAAATTTCAGGCACAACATTAAAAATCTATACCCGCCATTAGCGGCTTGGTTTCAGACTTGGCGATTCGGTTGAGCTGGCGGGAATGACGGTTCGCGCAAAACTCAGCCGTTGTTTCATTCCTCTCGAAAGGGTGGAAATCAGGCTGTTGCGTTTGGGGACAAGTTGCACGAGTTCGAGTACGTCGAAGAGGCGGCGCGATCGCGTAGGTTCTCGCAGGTGATACAGTCGCGCGAAGTATTCGAGATAGTCCCAAACGGTGAGGTCGTCGTAGAGGGGGAAGTCGTCGGGAAGGTAGCCGAGATGTCGTTGGAGGTTGGGATTGGGTCGATCGGGTCGCAGCCGTTCGCCGTTGAAGTAGATTTCTCCGGTGGTGGGTTCTTCGATGGCGGCTAACATCCGAATCAGGGTGGTTTTTCCCGCGCCGTTGGGTCCGATGAGACCGTACACTTCACCGTAATTGATGTTGAGATCGACTTCGTTGACGGCGAGTTGGCGATCGAACTGTTTGCTGAGGTCGCGGGTTTCGATGGCGAGGTCAGTCATCGCAGTTGGGGAGGTTCGAGTGAGGATCGATAGCGGTTTGGCTGTTTTACGGCTACAGAGGAAGCGATCGCCATTCCGCAGAGATGGCGATCGCGGGAGACACCCCAAGCCTAGCCTTAGCCTTCCCCAAACCTCTCCCGGCGATCGCTCACATCCGTGAAAGTTTCTCGAACTCTCTCTGGGAAATTCGGGACATCGCCAAAAACCCGTATGACAAACCGGGTTTACGAGTCGCCTTCGGGTAAGAGACGCTGGAAGCGAGCCAATTTGGACTGAAGATTCTTTTGTCGGTTGAGTAACATCAAGATAACCTCATGCTTTTGTGGATAACGCCACTCAACATAGTCAATAAAATCGTCGATCGTACAACTTTTCTGGGTTCCTCCATTCCATTGATGAAAATCTTCATGAATTTCCTCGGAGATTGTAATAATATTTTCTCGATCGGCTCCAAAAAATGGATAATGATTTTCGTCATATAAATGATGCCCTACTAATTTGACTCGCCGGTTTGTACTGCTGCGTGAAACTCCTGTAATTTGACAACAACCATCAAATCTTTTGACAGATTTAACAATACTAGAAATTTGTTTCTCCGATGGAGATGGTACTAAGGCCAGACCGGGTGCATCTCACTTTCGTAAAAACACAAAAATCATGGTAAAATAATATGAGTAGATATATCTAAAAAATTTCAAAATGAACTTAAACTCCGAAGAACGAGAAAAGCTACAAGAACATCTCAAAGCGGTGGCTGACATC
>NZ_JAQNCQ010000337.1:0-4857 GCF_028368005.1 Geitlerinema sp. CS-897
CAACCGATTTTTCTCTAAGATGTCATTTTTACCCGAATTTTTCTTTTTTCTCGGTCTTAATCCCTAACCAACTCCCGACTAATTTCATCCCCTTCTCGTGCTACTTGGCGTACTACAAGTTGAAGTGCGGAATGTGAGTTTCAATCTCCAGAAAAACGCTGAAACACCACCACATCGTTTCGGAAATATACCGTTTCAAACTCGGGTCGATCGCGAAAATAAATCGCTAAATTTCGCACCACTTCCGCCGTGGGAATCCAGGGATGTCGCAGGTTGAGAACGATGGTATCTGGGGTTTCTAAATCGATCGCGTTCGGACTCGGATGTCCGATTAACAACAGGGTTTTTCGATGGGTTAAATGGGGTGCGAGAAAATTGTCCGTTAAGACTTTCGCCTCTGGGGAAACCCGTGCGATCGCCTCTCGCGTCGCCGTCCAGGTATCGAACACCTCAAATCCTCGTATTAACTTATTGGGATTTCCCAACACCAACACCGCCGCTAACGACCAGGCTAACACCACCTTTCGACGCAATATTTGACGCTGTGCTATGGTTTGAATCACTGCTAAAAATAGAAACGGTAAAATGGGTAAAGCGTATTGATGTCGTAATGTGGTTTGTAATGGATGGTCGGCTAAAATATTGATCGCCAAAATCGGAAACGCACCCAGTAACGGCGCGAGATGGCGCAGCGACAATCCCCACGCGACGGGAAACGCCACCATTAACAGATAACTCAAACTTTGCCAAGAAAAGACTTGTCCGAGAAACAGTTGCGGTTTCAGTACCAGGTTTAGCAGAATTTCTCGAACCGAACTTCCGAGATACGCATAGCGATACACCGCTTCGACACCTTCAGGACGAAAGATCGGAATAACAACCTGTGTCGCTAAGAAAAACCACGCTAGTCCTCCGAATAAGGCGATCGCACCCGCTTTTCGTCGCTTCTCGACACCCCACAGCCAAATCCCCATCGCCGCCACTGTCAAAGACATCACGGCTTTCGTTCCTAAAACAAACAGAATGCAGAGGGTAAATCCAAACAGCGATCGCCCTTTTTTAGCCAGTTCTACCGCCGCCAAAATTGCCGGAATTGCCATGACTTCCGGGTGAAAATCGAACAAATTGACGTTAAAAACTAACGGATACAACCAATAGGCGATCGCTAAGGTTATTGCCGATTTTACCTCGATTTCCTGCTGACGCGCCAACCGCCAAACGAACCAACCTCCCAACGCCAGCGAAATCGCTTGAACGGCTAACAACCACCGCGCATCGGGATAAATTTTGTACAGTGGTGCTAGCAAATATAAACTGTATTCGGCGTGATTTCCGAGGAAATGTTCTCCCCAAAACGACACCGCCGGAAATTCCCCTCGACTGATGAGATATACCGCTTGGTCGAAAAATCCCAAATCCATCGCGGTCGATCGAAACATTGTATGGCGGAAGTTGCTACAGGCGAACAACACCACCGAAACGGCGATGGAGAGAAGAACAACGAGACGATTGGGATGCGATCGCAAATTTAGCATTTCTACTTCTTAACCCGAAAGCCTCCCAAATCGTACCCAATTAACTTCACCTGAATTCGGGGTGCGAACAAACTCGGATATCGCGTCGAAAACTTAAACCCGTAAATTCGCTGCGGTAACTGTCCCTGAAGTAACTCAAACGCCTCCGCATCGTTTTTGGGAAGGTGACTCAACCACACGCCATCTTCAGAATTATCCGTCAAAATTTTATACTCCCGTTCTTCTCCATCCATATCCAACACTGTTATCCAAACTGGCGGAACGCGGAAAAAGGTTTTCGCCAATTTCCCTAACATTGAATATTCAGCCTTAACCGAAGCGCGAACGATATCCCCATCTCCTGCTTCGATTATGGCGGTATCTTCCCACACGACCGCAATTTCTCGTCCGTCTCGTTCTCCAACACAGCGACTTTCTGATAACGGTTCTAACACCATCGTTCGAGGGAGTTTGGGAAGATCGACAAACGCCGGAACTCGCTGTGAAACCTGATAGTTACAAGTGTAGTGAAACGCCGTCGCGGGAACGGTAAAAAACGGATGTTGTCCGTCTACAGCGTGGAAATTATACAATAGAAAATCTCGAGGATTCTCGGCAAGGTCGTCGCGGTTGGCGAAGTCGAGATAAGGTCGATAGGCTACTTGAGATTGGAAAATCGGTCGCGGTTTCCAGTTCAGTCGGTTAGCGGGAACGAGGGAGGTTTCCCAGGGAATAATATCGACCGTGCGATCGCCTAAAACATCGCGAATTTCTGGCGGTAAACGAACGCCGTTGAGATTGTCCGCACTTTCCGCCATTAACTCGTTTTGTAAATTTTGAGGCTTGAAGAAATATCCAGCTTTTTCTTTAACGAGTTTTGGCGTAAGCGGACGCGCTAAATTCTGCGGATAGTAATCTGAATAGAGTTCGGAATAGTGGTTGTAGGTAACGACGCAGAGAAGTAACGCGTAGAGATGGAAGCCATAGGCGAATTTGCGCCAAAATCCCGGTCGAATTTGTATCGCGCACAGGGATAAAATTAACGGCATACTAAAAAAGAAGCGGATGACGTGTGCGCCTTGGCGGACGAATCCATGTTTGAAGGTGAGTAAGACCACCAATAACATCGCAGTGGAAAAGCTAGCGTTTCCATCTCTGGCGACCAGAACGAACAACCACAGCAACCCGAGAATTTCGACGAGTGCAAATCCCAGTTCTAGCGGCGAACCGACGTAACTCATGGAACTGGAATAGCCGGAGGTGATATTGGAATAGCCTTCGATATAGGCGAACAGGGACGGTTCGGAAAAGCTGATGAGAATTAACAGACTGAGTCCGTAAATAATTCGCGTTCCAAAATGGCTGAGGTTAGCGAGAAATTCGGTGCGATCGCGCTCTTTTTGAGCCACAGTCCAATTTTGATTTTGGGTTTCCTCAGTTTGAGGATCTTTCGACACTTTTAAGTGACTTGAATTAAAGAGTTTGGGAATCACCCAAAATCCTAACACCATTGAAGCCGCAAGAAAAATTGCTGTTTTTCCGAAGTTTCCTAAATTTTGAGGTGCGAGAAAGACAAATGCTGTCGTCGCCGCCGCTAGTTGGGAATCCAGCAACAACAGTAAATTCTCGCGAATCCCGCGTTTGGTTCTCAATCCCCAAAGAACGCGAACGGCGAAAAAGAGAAATAGAGAAACAGAGGCTTGCAACCCGAGAGAAACTTTCGTATGTAGGAGAAATCCACCCACTGCACCGACACCGATCGCCCAGTACTGCGCCGATTTTCCTTGCCAAAACTCCCGAAATGAAAGAATTAAAATAATAATGTATAAAAGCTGGTATTCCGTTTGTAGTGCTTGATAAAAATCAGAAATCAAATAAGGAAAACCAACACTTAAGCCGACGGCAATAGCTTCGATGAAATTTCGAGATTTAAAAATTCGGAAAATCGTAAATCCGAACAACACAAGATGGACGAAAATTTTAAAATAAAAAATATTCCAAAAATTACCCTCGATCGCCGCACCGCGAACCAGATAGCCGAACGCCCCGTAAGTAAAAATAATCTCTTTTCCAAAAATTGCCCCATCTTCTGCAACTTGGCTGATGCCGTATTTCCAAGAGGGATCGAGTCCCGTGTCGATCGGTTGGGGAATTGGTAGAAAGGCAAAAAAGAAATAGAGTACGACGATAGAAATTACCAAATAGAGAATCGTTTTGAGATTGATGGTAATTTGAATCGATTTCATGAGAGTTGGCTGAATTGTAGGATATTTAACGACGGGACAAGCCCGATTCGAGCGTTTTCCAACGACAACTTAAATAGAATACACCAAGACTCATTAAACACCACAGTAACGGTAAGACGGGACGTAAGTAGCGATCGCCCCCTTCGACCGACCAACTCGTCACGTCGATGTACGCCACTAACACCACTCGCGTCGCGATGCAGAACAACAACACCCCAGACAGCCACAGGGGAACGAGACGAGGCGGTCCGAACGCCAAGAGTTCGAGGACGTACCCCACCACCGCTAACCCGAAGATTACGGGAAACGCCAGTCGGTAGAGGTGAGAAACGGCGATAATTAAACGGTCTTTGAGTCGGTTGAGGGGAAACGCTCGCCGTTGGAAAAAGTCGGCGGGTTCTCGGGTAATGTGGCTGTAGTAGCGTTGTCGAAAGGCGATGTCTTCGACGCCAGAATCGAGTTTGAGGGGAAGGGAACTGGTGGTGAGGTTGTAGCTGAGACGAAGGCTACTTTGCAGCCAGGGTTGCAGGATATCCCAGGATAGAGAGGGGACAAAACTGGCGATATTTCGCGATTTGCAGCGGAGGAGATCGCGATCGCAGGCTGTTTCGATTTCTCGGGCAATTTGTTCGTAAAAGGCTTCGGTTTCCGGCGCAGATTGGTAGTATCCTTCCTCTTCTACGGCGTCTCGTAACGCCCAGAAAAACACGCCAGCGGCGTAGTCGTCGCAAATTCCCATCTCGCAGGATACCCGACGCCAACCGCGATCGCTCTCGATTTCCAAGGAATCCTGCAATCTCTCAAAACTGGGACTGACGGCGTAAATTTCCTCTCGCGTCTCTCGTGGAATTGCGATTTGAGGGCGGTGGCGTTCTGGGGAGACGCGGCGCAAACTGCTATAGGCGGCGGTGAGTCCGGGGGCTTTCAAATCGTAGGTGTTATAAATGCCGTATTGGAGATAGTTGGCAAAGGCAAAAGTAGAGGTAACGAAGACGATGGGGGCGAGGGTGAAAAGGATGGAGTAGGTGAGGGTTCGGAGAGGGGAAGAGGGGGAGAGGGGGAGAGGGGTAGAGGGGAAGAGGGGGAGAGGGGAAGAG
>NZ_JAQNCQ010000338.1:0-6499 GCF_028368005.1 Geitlerinema sp. CS-897
GGCGACTTGTCCTGGCTTGTGCCATCCCCCTTTCGTCGTACTTTGGCCGTTACGCTAAACAGATACCCAAGATGCCGGGGATCTGGAAATTGAGTGCGCCCAATTCGATGAATTTACATAATTGAGATGCACCCGAGTTTTCGCATCTGCCTTCTTCTCATCATAAAACATTGACATTTGATAACGGGAAGGAATTTAGTGGTCACGAAGAACTGACTCAGAAGCTGGGAGTATCCTGTTACTTTGCCAATCCTTATCATTCGTGGGAGCGAGGACTAAACGAGCATACAAATGGAATGCTTTGAGAGTTTTTTTTGAAAGGAACAAAGTTTAAAATTTTGTCACCAGACGCGGTCAAAAAAGCAGTAGATTTACTCAACGATCGTCCTCGAAAATATCTTGACTATCGAATCCCTTCTGAAGTATTTTATAGTCAGGGATCGGAGACCGTTGCATTTCAAACTTGAATTGGCGGTTTCTAGAATTCAAGACGCGATCGCCTCGAAGTTTTCTGCTAGCCAATCCCACAACCGAGACTCGCTAAAATCTGCGATCGCGAACGTCGCACCGACACCGATCAAACCTTGAGGATCGTGGGTAGTTGCCATTCCGACAGTCGTTAAACCGGCGGCGACTGCACTGCGGATTCCCGAGGGGGTATCTTCAAAGACGATCGCCTCGTTAGGGGATAGCGAAAGCCGCTCTAAGGCAAGCTGATAGGGAGCGGGATCGGGTTTTCCAAACGCGGCGTCTTCGGCGAGAACCACAGTATCGAAGCGGTTGCTGAGATTTAACGCAGACAACATAAACTCGGCGTTGGAACGCGGTGCGTTGGTAACGACGGCAGTGACGAGCGATCGCGCTTCGATCCACTCTAGCAGGCGATCGAGTCCCGGCAGGCGATCGAGCGTGACGCCATCCTCACGAAATCGCGCTTCTTTGGCTTCTGCAATTTTCAACCCTTCTTCAAATGGAAGTCTTGCTAGAACATCGCGCACGATCGCTTGATTTTCGCGGCCGCTGATGCGAGTTTGATAGAATTCACGATCGATCTCGATACCCAATTCTCGCAAGATATCTTGCCAAATGGCAAAATGGCGAACGTCAGTATCGACCAAGGTTCCGTCTAAATCGAACAAAATCGCTTTCATCGGCGATCGCTCCTCTTCTCTTTGTTTTTATCGGTCAGATCGCGTCACTTAACGTTGACGGAGATCGATCGCATCCGTCAAGCCTTTGGGGATTCTCTCCCTCAAACTTATAAACTCGTCCTCTGCGATCGTCGAATCACACGACGAACGAGGTGTGAGGTTAACAAAACGTTAAGAGATTCGTTAAACTGAAGATCTATCTGTCAAGATCGAGATGTTAACCATTGGGTGCGACATCTCCACAACACCCTAACGATTGGAGGTGGTAGCAATACATGACGGCGCAGCAGCCAGACTTACAACAACTTTTGGGCGATCGCGCCTACGATGCAGTTAAAAAGCACGTCCAACGAACGCTCGAATACGAATCTGACGTTCTCAAAGATCGCGATCCCGAAGCCTTACACCAGATGCGTGTGGGAATGCGACGGTTGCGATCGGACGTGACGGGTTTCGAGGCCGCCATCGAACTCCCGAAAGCCGCACAAAATAAACCGATCGGTAAAATTTCTCGGACGCTGGGAAAACTGCGAGATATCGATGTAATGCAGGAAGCGTTAGTCGAACGATACCAGCCAAATTTACCGAAGAAAGAGCGATCGAAAATCGAACCGGCGATCGCGACCCTAACCGAACAGCGAAAAGCTGCTTTAGCGGAAGTGCGCGAACTCCTCAAGGGGAAGAAGTATCAAAAATTCAAGAAAGCCGTCACTAAATGGCTCGATCGACCTCAGTACCACGTCTATTCTCAAATGGCGGTCGGCGACGTTCTCCCCGATATTTTACTTCCCAGTATCAGTCGTGTTCTTCTCGATCCGGGGTGGTGGGTTGGTTTCTCAAAAACCCCAGATAACGGCCATCGTCCGACCTTAAGCAGTGCAGAAGTCGAAGCCATTATTGCCAACGAAGGTTACGTGTTACACGAGCTTCGCAAGCAAGCCAAACGAGTTCGCTATTTGATGAATTCCTTCGCCGACCTTTACGGCCCCACCTATCAAACCTATCTTGCAGACATGAGGGAACTTCAGGAGGTGCTGGGTAACATTCAAGATAGTTGCGTGATGGGTGAGTTTCTCAGCAAAGTTTTTCACTGCGATTTGAAGCAAGAAACGCCGAAATTTGCGGAATTGCTCGAACAAACCCGTTTCGAGTCTTGGCAACGGTGGCAAGTGTTGCAAGGACGCTATTTAAACCCTCAAATCCGCCAGAATTTCCATCGCGAAATTTTACGAGGTATCGAACGTGTTGCGATCGCCTCTACTGAAGTCGAACCGAACGAAAAAAACCAGGTTTCAGCTCAAAGTTTGGGTTAAAACGTTAGTTTTGACTGGCGATCGACTGACAGAATTGTTAAGTTGCGACTCCCTACCAAAAAGATCTCACTCCAGACTTTTAAGTTTGGAGTTTTTTTTGATAACTCGTTTTCAAGTAACACGGAATCCGTAATTAAAATTTTGAGTAAATGCGATTTTTCGCGATATATAGCAACCCTAAATCATTCATGGAAAGCATTGTGCTCTAATAGATGAGAATGAACTTAAACTCGAGAAACTTCAATGACCATCATCAATGAATTGAATGATTTTATTTCCCAAACCAAAGAAGCAAGAGAAGTGAAGAGAGCTTTGGCTACCAAAATGATTTTGTCTGGGACGTCTTATCACGAAATCATGAAAATACTACAAGTTTCTTCCAGCTTTATTAGCTACTGGAAAAACCAAGTACTTTTTCAGGGAATTGAGAGTTTAAAACTTCAGCATAAAGGAAGTCAAGGCTATTTAAGTCTTGCCAAAAAAACAAAGGGCTCTTCCGACCTTAGTGTGTAGGGTAAATGCTTGTAGCCTGTATCTGGAAAGGGATTTCGCGATTTGAGATTCATTTTTATACAGTTTAGCGAAAACTCTTGCCCTGTAAGAGTTTCGACGATTTCTTGCATAGTAAGTTCGGAAGAGCCAAACAAAGTAATTGAATGGATAGGATACAGGAGCGAGATTATCTAAGAGTCTCTGATTTAAAGTGTCATCTACATCAAAAATATAATGGGGTGCATCCCAGTTATGCAATAAGCAAAAATGCTTACCCTTAAAGAGCAGCATAAGAGCTAAGCAATAAGGGTCTCCTGAGATTACGGTGTAATTTGTTATTAATAATACGAAATCGAACCGAGGCGCATTGCCATGACGCCCCTACAGCAAGGGTTTTGACCGGGCATAAAATCCGCTTATCACCTCAAACTCCGAAGACCCAAGTGTTTTGTCCAGCCAACGACATAAAGCTGTTGAAAAAAATCCAGAAAAAAATCAGTTATATTGAAAGATTCAACAATACTTTTAGTCAGTATGTATTTCGACTCGTTTGTAAAATTGTATCTTTCTTTAATAAAAAAACATCTCAAAACTTTTCGTGTTTTTGTGTCTTTGTGATAAAAATAAAAACGTAAATATTGATTTTTATTTATCGATCCAACCTACAAAAAACAAAATAAAAAGTATTATATTTGCAGGAATTCAAGGCTCGGGTAAATCGACATTTTACTTCCAATATTTTGCTAACACTCACCTCCGAATCAATCTCGATATGCTAAAAACCCGCCATCGAGAAAAGCTGATATTTGAAGCCTGCTTATACGCCAAACAACCCCTCGTTATCGACAACACCAACCCCACAAAACTAGATCGCGCTCGATATATCTCTCCTGAAAGCCTACAAATTCAGCGTTATCGGCTACTACTTCGAGTCTTCCTTGCCAGAATGCTTACATCGCAACAACCAACGCAGCGGAAAAGCAAAAATTCCCGAAATCGGCGTGCGATCGACCTATAATAAACTAGAAATTCCCGAGTTTTCCGAAGGTTTCGATCGCCTGTTTCACGTCAAAGCGATCGCCCACGACTTTCTCGTGAGAGAATATCCAACATGAAATTTGACGAACTCGATAAAAAATTAAGACAATTTGAAAGTCTCAACGATCGCTACGTCCTACCCGGAATTTACATAGTCGCACGACTCGACGGTCGTTGTTTTACCAAACTCACTAAAGAAATCTGTCAGTTTGAAGCCCCCTACGATGCCAAATTTCGCGACTTAATGCTAGAAACGGTCAAACATTTAATGACCTGTGGCATTAAAATTACTTACGGCTACACCCAAAGCGATGAAATCTCGTTGTTGTTCGCCCTCAACGAAGGTTCTTTTCAACGCAAAGAACGCAAACTCAACTCCATTTTAGCCAGCGAAGCAGGGGCGAAGTTTAGTTTGCTTCTCGGACGAGTCGCCAGCTTTGACTGTCGAATTTGTCAGCTTCCAACCCCCGAACTCATCGTGGATTACTTTCGCTGGCGCAACGAAGACGCTCATCGAAACTCTCTCAATTCTCATTGCTATTGGGCGTTACGAAGAGACGGCGTATCAGCCCAACAGGTGGTCAAACAGCTCGATCGCCTCTCCGTCGCCCAGAAAAACGAGTTGTTATTTCAACACAACATCAATTTTAACGACTTACCCAACTGGCAAAAACGAGGAGTTGGGTTGTATTGGGAAACTTACGAAATCGAGGGAACGAATCCCAAAACGGGAGAAACCGCGAAATCGACACGAAGACGGCTTAAAGTCGATTTAGACTTACCCATGAAAGACGAATACAGCCAATTTATTCGACAGTTGATAGGGAACAGGGAATAGGGTTTCAGTCACCAGTCGCCAGTCACCAGTCGCCAGTGAAGACAGGTAACAGTATCTCCCCCTCTCCCCTTCTCCCTTTCTCCCCCTCTCCCTTACTCCCTAAGCCTGCACTTCCAACAACCCCGGTGGCGGGACGATTTCAATGCGTCCGGCGTCTAAATCCACCACGGGAACGATTTCCGTGACGAAGGGAACTAACACCGTGGGCGGTTTCGGGGGTTTGGGGCGTTTGGGTTTCTTGCGTCGGCTGCGTTTGGGGGGCGTGTCGGGAACCAGAAACGGGCGATCGAGTTGCACTTCCAAGAGGTCGTTTCCCGCCGAAAGAACGTCTGTGACAACTCCCAAGCGATCGCCTGTTGCTCGATCGAACACCGCCAATCCCACCAAATCTAAAACGTGATATTCCCCCTCTTCCAATTCCGGGCGATCGTCGGCGGACACCAGCAACACCGCGTCTCGCAAGTCTTCCGCCGCTTCCCGCGTCTCGACGCCCTCGAGTTCCACCACGTACAACCCTTTACCGGGAATGTCTCGCCCTCCGAGGAGTTCGACGGGTTGGGGATCGCGTTCCCCTTTCCGCTGCAACCATCGCGTTCCAGGTTCTAAAAAGCGTTCGGGAAAGTCGGTGTTGGGATACACCCGCAGTTCGCCCCGTAACCCCTGGGGGGCGACGATGCGACCGATTTCCAACCACTCCGATTCAGCCATAATCTCGTGCAATTCTCGTATCGTGAAGTCTTTTATTCTACCGAAACCGTCTGGCGATCGCAGTTGGGGAGCGTCACGATAAACGTCGTTCCCATCCCTTCGGTACTTTCGACGGCGATCGATCCCCCGTGAAGATCGACGCTTTGCTTGACGATGTGCAGTCCCAATCCCGTTCCGGCGATGTCACCGACGTTTTCCGCCCGCGTAAACATCTCGAACAGGTGGGGAACGTCAGATGCGGGAATTCCGATCCCTTCGTCACTGATGCAGAACTGGACGCGATCGCCCGCCAGAGACACCTCTAACTGCACTGTACCGCCGTCGGGAGAATACTTGACGGCGTTCGAGAGGAGGTTGGCGAGGATGTGACGCAGGAGGATTTCGTCGAGACAAATCGAGGTGGTTCTAACCTCTACCGAGATGTCAAAGGTCAAACAATGCTGGGAACCGGCTGTAGCCCGGACGCGATCGATGCTCATGTGACAGAACGCCGCCAGATTCAAGGGTTGGGGGTTGAAGGGAAGTCGTCCCGTTTCGAGTTGGTTGGCGAGCAATAACTCGTCGATCAGCACGTTCATATTAATTACGCTGGTTTTGATGCGATCGAAATACTGAGCTTTTTTCTCGGGAGAGAGGCGATCGCCAAGATATTTGAGAATTTCTGACGATCCTAAAATAGAGGTGAGCGGATTTCGTAAATCGTGAGCCGCCATCGAGAGGGTTTGGGTTTTCATGAGGTTGAGTTCCACGGCGCGATCGAGAGCCTGGCGAACCGCTTTTTCACTGCGAAATTTCTGTAACGCCATCTCGATGGTCGTGTAAATAGGGTTTGCTGAAAAAGTTATCAAAAGCTGGGGGTGGAAAATGAACAAGAAGCCGTCTTGCTCAAGGTATAAATCTGAATTGACTTAACTCGTCCACTTTATAAGTTACAATAATATTTCTCGACAAAATTATGA
>NZ_JAQNCQ010000339.1:0-5387 GCF_028368005.1 Geitlerinema sp. CS-897
CGCTTCATTTCGATAACTATTTTCCCCGATAAAATACTGTAGGTAAGGGTTTTCTTTAATTTGTTCGACAGTTTCTCGGTCGCTTATTCCCAATTTTTCTTTAATAATTAAGGCTCCCAGTGCCATCCGAAATGGTTTCGGATGGCGCTCGGCGCATTAATTATCTCACTTCATCTTCAGTCTTGCATCCCAATTTTCCCACCGCCGCCGTAGGCTGTCGGCGTCACCGTAATGCAGTCAGTGGGCTGCTACCTCAAGACTCAAAAATTTTCCCCGTAGAGTCCTTGCATACACAGACTCTACGGGGTTTTTTGGGATTGTTTGGAATTTTGAGAATCTTTGAAAGGGGAGCGATCGCACCCCGTTTAAATCAATTTACGCCAACTTGGCGTCAAAGCGAATTCCGGCTTCTTCAAGGCGATCGAGCGCCGTTTGCAGGCGTTCTAGCTCCGCAATCAGACTAATCCGCACGAAGCCTTCACCGCCCTCACCGAAGGCGTTCCCCGGCGTCACGACAACGCCCGTATTTTGCAGAACCGTCAGTGCGAAATCCGTCGAACCCATTCCGGGCGGACAGGGAACCCATAAATACATTGTCGCCAAGGGTTTTCTAACAGTCCAGCCGAGTTTTTCTAAGCCAGAAATCAAGAAATCTCGACGACTGCTGTATCGTTTTTGAACCTTTTCTAAATAGATTTCTGGTAATTGAAGCGCTGTTTCTGCTGCCGACTGTAACGCTGCAAAAATACCGTAATCCAAGTTAGTTTTTAAAGTTCGCAACCCTTGAATCACGTGACGATTGCCCACGACAAACCCAACACGCCACCCGGCCATATTATAAGTTTTCGAGAGGGTGTGGAATTCCACGCCGATGTCTTTCGCACCTTCGATTTCCAACAAACTCGTCGGTTGATAGCCGTCGAAAGCTAACTCGGCATAGCATAAATCGTGAACCAACAGAATCGAGTAGTGACGGGCGAACGCCACCACCTCTTCAAAAAACTCGCGCGGTGCCGTGGCTCCCGTGGGATTGTTGGGATAGTTGAAATACATCACCTTCGCTTCCCGCGCCACGTCTTCGGGAATCGAATTGAGGTCGATCGCCCAGTCGTTTTCGGGCTTCAACATAATGCTATGAACCCGCGCCCCAGCAATCAACGGACCGCGAAAGTGCGCCGGATAAGCCGGATTCGGCACGAGAACCAAATCGCCGGGGTTGAGATATGCCAGGGCTAAATGCGTCAGTCCTTCCTTCGATCCGAGTAGGGGTAACGCTTCCCCTTCAGGATCGAGTTTGACGCCGTACCGCCGCTCGTACCAAGTGGCGATCGTGCGTCGAAAACTGCCCGTTCCCTCAAAGGGAGGATAGCCGTGATTGGCCGGATCGCGTAACGCTTTCGCCGCCGCTTCAATGACGGGTTCGGGCGTCGCCCCGTCGGGGTTGCCCATACCCAAATCGATTAAATCCAATCCCTGCTCTCGCGCTCGTGCTTTTAACTCGTCGAGACGCGCGAACACATAGGGAGGTAATGCTTGCACCCGATCCGCCGGGCCGATCCAATCCAAAACCATTGGGGAACGTGGACG
Organism: Geitlerinema sp. CS-897; assembly: GCF_028368005.1. Taxonomy (NCBI): domain Bacteria; kingdom Bacillati; phylum Cyanobacteriota; class Cyanophyceae; order Geitlerinematales; family Geitlerinemataceae; genus Geitlerinema; species Geitlerinema sp. CS-897. The sequence goes on from NZ_JAQNCQ010000339.1 coordinate 1,588, forward strand.
AAGAACAGACCTTTTACTCTATCAGGTTTTGAGGGGCGATCGATCTCTGGCCGCGCCGCAAGTCAGACAAGATGCGGTAGTCGAAACCATGGCCGCCATAACCTGAGCGGGTTCGACGGGAAACGGCAAGTGATGGATATCCGATTCGGGAACGCAGGCCAACTCGGCCGCCCGTTCTAATTCCGAGAGGGAAACCTCTGCCATGCCTAAATCCGCTAAAGTTTTCGGCAGTCCGATTTCATCGTAGAACTTCAGCAGTTGTTGGCGAGCGGCGGCGGCCAGTTGGTTCTGTTGCACCGTTTCTTCGAGGCGCAGTTGGACGAGGATGCCGAAGGCGACTTTTTCGCCGTGGATGGTCTTGCGGTTTTGTGACAGGTGCGTGAGGGCGTTGTGGACGGCGTGGGCGGCGACGGTGCGGCATTGAGCGCCCCCCAGTCCACCGATCGCACCCGCTAAGAGAACGCTGGCATCGACTACTTCGCGCCATGCTGGGCTTCCCGGTTCGGCGATCGCTCGGGCGGATTTTTGCAGGAGGAGATCGCGCAAAACTCGGGCTTGTTGCACGGCGGCCACGATGAGGGTGCGATCGGAACTGCCGCTACTGACAGAGGCTTCGTACCATTTGGCCAGGGCGTCTCCGATTCCGGCAACGAGCGTCCGTTGGGGAGCGTGGCGAACGAGGTCGTAGTCGAGTACGAGTAAGTCCGGGCATTGGGTGAGGGGAACGTCGTAGCGAAACGCCCCTTCGGAAGTGTAGACGTTGGACAGTCCCGTCCAGGCGGCACAGGTGGCGGCGGAGGTGGGAATGGTAACGACGGGGAGTTGGCTGCGGTGGGCGAGGAGTTTGGCAGCGTCTAGTGCTTTTCCACCACCGACGCCGACGATAACATCCGCATCGTGCGATCGCACCACGTCTTCCATCGCCGCCAAGCCGGTTTCGTCACAGTCGCAGCCGTAGGAGGTGCTAGCGACAGCGAGGTGGTGACGTTCTAAAACCGGACAAACGCGCTCTCGGGCAAGGTCTAACGTCTGATGGCCGGCCACGACGATCGGACGCCGTCCGAGTCGGGCAACGGGTTCGGCGATTTGGGACAGGATGCCGTCTCCGCGCAACACTCGAGCGGGGGCGACGCTTAAGGCGGTGTAGGATGGAGTTTGAGTCGTGACTGATTCGGGCATAGCGTAGTAACAGTGACGTCGATCGAGCGGTCTCGCCGAGGCGAGGCGATCGTGTATGGTTGTTGTTGGTAGGATAGCGGAAACGCTTGCTCGGCTAACGGCGTTCGTTTGAAAATCTTCAGAGTTTTTGGCGAGAACGGCTGTTCTGACGGAACTTTTTTCCAGGTATGAGTTTAGACACGCAAATTCAAACGCTTATCGAGAACGCCCCCCGCGACGGCTCGACTCCCCAGGCGATCGAAGCGATCGCACCAGTTTTGAAAGCCCTCGCCGAGCAACTGCGACACCGCGAGTACTATATTTTACAAACTCCCGATGGCAATTGGTTGACGACGACGTTGAGCAATCGCGCCAATCCCGATTTAGAGAAGTCGGTGGTGTATGGATTTCCATCTCTCGAAGACGCTCGTACCAGTCGCCCGCAAACCACGGAACGGGAACTCATCGCCGCACCGCTTCCCGTGACGCATTTGTTATTTCAGATGTTAGCGTTCGATCGAGTGGACAGTTTGATTTTCTTTGAAATGCCAGGAAACCGCGAAACTGGCACGGAAGTCAAGCGGGAAGACCTTCAACGCGCCGTTCGCCTGCAACTGCAAAGCTATTTGCAACAGAAAAAATCGAACATCCCCCCGAATTTGGCGTGATTCCTCTTTAGAGAGGGAGGGGGAGAGGGGGAGAGAATCGGTAGGGTGTGTGACGCGGCCGGAAAATGTGGCTGAACTCCGGTCAATGGGATGTTACCGCGTCACGCACCGCCCCCACCGACACATCACCCCATCACCACATCTTCGGGGGATTTGGCAGAGAATCGATCGATCCCTTGACGTACCAGAGATTTCACGAAGGTCATGCGCTGGTTGTTGTTGAAGACGCTTTGTAGAATGCTGCCTAAACGCTCGCCATCGACCGACGTAGCCGGGTTTTCCACCTCCTGCTGCTCGAAGTATTCCACCAAGCTCAACCCGGCGATACGGGTTAAATAGGCGGCGCTGAGACCCTGGACGGTTCCCCCCGCGACGAAGGTAACGGGATTGTGTTTGAGGGCGGTACTGATGAGTTGCGTTGAAAGTTCTACCAGTCCCAGTTTTACCATGAGGCTGCCCAAGGTTCCCGCTGCGGCTTGTGCTTGTTGTACGGACAGTCGCTGTTGGTAGAGATTGCCTAAATCGAGGACGAGTTGGGCGCTAATGGCACCGGTTGCCAATAAATCGAGGGCGGGGACGGGGTTGGCGAAGGCAGTCGCGGCGGCAACCCATTGATATTGAGTGATGATAGGTAAGGCGCGATCGCGACGAACGGCGTTGAGGCGAGTTTTTACGTCGTTTTTGAAAAGTCGCGCTTGGCGGTAGACGGTTCCCCAGACGAGGGGAGAACGGTTCGCCAATTGACGATCGAGAATTTGAGTTAAGTCTGAAATTTCGGGTTCGGGGGTTTCGCGAGTGCTGACAACGGTGTTGTCGCTTTGGTGGCGTCGCACTTCGATCGCATCGGGGGCGGCGGCGACGGTGCAAACGCAGTCTTCATCGAGAATCTGGGCGACGTTGCTGCGAACGCGAGCGAGTACGGCATCCCGTTCGGGGCGATCGTAGCGATCGCCTTTGTTCCACGCCAGAAGGACGGTTTGTCGCTGCTGGCGCAGGTGTTGCAACACTTGACGTTCGCTGTCGGTGAGGTCGCCGTCGATGAGAAATACGACTAAATCGGCGGTGAGGGCATCTTGGAGATTGTCGGCTTCGTCATGGCGAAAGAAGGCAGGAACTTCGTCGATTTCGACTCGATCGTTATTTTGCAGCCAGTGTTGGTGCAGTACCTTCGCCAGAGCCGTTTTTCCGACGCTTTTACTGCCGACGATCGCAAGTTTGATGCCGGTGCGATCGAGGTTGTCGTACAGTTGCGTCCAACGCTGTTGGAGATCCTCGCAAGGGGTTTCGCTTTCTTCGGATAAGCGATCGAGGAGGGTTTTCGCTTTCTCGAGAATTCGTTCGGCGTCCGATCTCGCGATCGTTTCTGGAACGATTTCCGGTAGCGGTTCGGGCGATCGCTGCTTTAACCACCACGCCCCAGCACCGACGGCGATGAGTCCCAAAACCCCCCACTCGCCAAACTCTCCAACGGAGCGATCGAGGCTTTCGAGCAACCACAACGCGAAGGAAAGACTGATTCCCCCGATTAGGATCGGTCGTTTCAACGTCCCTGCCATACCTACACTACTTTTCGTTATAAAGTTTTCTACGCCCCGAAGGCCGTTCGTATACCCCTATACTACCGTGTCCCTTCCCTCTCTCGGGTCGTTAGGACAGCGCTCGAACAGTTCCCAAGCCTCTCGCTTCGTATCGTGTTTCATTTCCTCTTTCATCGTTCGGCCAATCAAAAAGCCCCGCAGTTTGAAACTACGAGGCTTTTTAAAAATGGCGGGAGGCGGATTTGAACCACCGACCTTCGGGTTATGCGTACTACTACAGTTTTCACTGCCTGAGCTTTCGTCAGTTTGTAGTCTGGACTCTCCCTTCACCCTCAGCCGTACTGTTAGGGTGCTTCCCATCGAGTCTCTACACCTTCTCCGATTTCGGAGCTTGGCTCGGGATTACCACGCTACAGGCTTCCCCGAGTTTGGGAAG
>NZ_JAQNCQ010000340.1:0-10973 GCF_028368005.1 Geitlerinema sp. CS-897
AGCTTATGGATTTCGTAATTTCTGCAACTTTGAGCTTAGGAGTCAGCTTTCTATGATTTTTTCAGATTGATTCTGCATCTTAAGTTCGGAAGAGCCAGTAAAAATTGCCTATTTTAAGGATAATGAGGGTTTGTTATCGTGGGTAAAAGCTCAACCCTTAGCTGCCCCCTTCGCTTGTTTAGGTGATGGACACGACGGAGTCTGGAATATTTTTGCCCAGATCGGGACAGTTCAAGAACGGGAAGAAATTCTGGATGGGTATCATTTAATGGAGAATGCCCACAAAATTAGAGGAACTCCTCAACAAAAAGCTACGATTTGTCATCGACTTTGGACGGGTCAAATTTCTCAAACTTTCGATTATCTCCGAACTCAAAAAGGTCTGAGAGCTAGAGAGTTTTGGCAATATCTAAAAAAGCATCGCACTTGTCTTATTAACTATAAAGCTAGACAGGCAGATGGGGGGTCTATCGGTTCGGGGGCTGTCGAGTCTTTAGTCAAACAAATTGCTCTTCGAGTTAAGTTACCTGGAGCGCAATGGTCGAAAGATAATGTTCCCAAACTACTCAAACATCGCTGTGCTTATCTCAATGGCGCTTTTTCTCTCTGAGTTTATTGGAGTTTCTATGAACCTATAGCAATCCTAAATGGTTTGCGGAAACAGATCGGCTGAAAACCCCATACTGCAATGATTCATATTGAAAACAATCCGCAAACAAAGTCATACTGTTATATTGCAAAATTGAGATGCACCCTATGTTTGAATAATTTGAGTTAAGTCTAACGTCGCAATCGCTCGAGCTATACTCGATCTTATCGAAAAAGTTTTAAATGGCAAGCTAAAAAAACGAACCCTCTCTTGAGGAATAATGAGAGGGTTTGTTAGCGCTGCTAAAGGGACTTTAAAATTCAGCACTCGAATTGACTAACGACTCGCCGTTACGATCGAGACCAGTAAATCTGTCGCAAACAGATGGGTCATTGAATTCAAGAATTTCTGCGTATCGCGCTGGTAAATTTCGTTTGCGGATAAGACGCGGATGTCGGTATCGCGTCGTTTTACCTTATTTTTTTTTAAAGATTGCTCGTTCATGCGACCTGCCGTTGTCCTACTCTTCTTCCTATTTACTAGGATGCCAATTTTTTTCCGGAACGTCAGGATCGAAACCGTTGGATCTAGCGATCGCTGTCACTTAAAATTGCGATCGCGATCGCATTAACTGCGAGATAAATCGAGGGCTGCGATCGCAACTCCCATTAAAAGGACGATCGCACCGACAAACACGCCTAAAGATGGGATTTCTCCAAACACCCAATATCCTAACAAACTCGAACAGACGGGTTCTAATAAAATCGCTAAAGTTACGAGAGTCGGTGACACCCAGCGAACTGTCCAATTAATACTGGTATGGCCGATTAATTGAGAGAGTAACGCCATTAAGGCGATCGCACCGTACACCGGCCAGGGATACCCCAGATAACTCGCCCCAAAGGCCATCGGCGTCGGAACTAGAATCACAGCGGCGACTGTATAGGCGATCGCAATATATCCTGTCGTTCCCAAGCCTCGACGCTGGGCTTCCCGTCCGAGGAGCAAGTACAAACTCACCATCCAAGCCCCGAGCAAGGCCAGCGCGTTTCCGAGCAGGGGGTTCGTCGAAATCGACGTTTCGCCCACCTCGCTAGTTCCCACCACGATTCCCCCAACCAGGGCGATCGCGATACCCACCGCCGTTCGTCGCGAGATGCGGGTTCCAAACCACCACCACGATAACAAAACGATCCATAAAGGATTGCTGGTCACGATGGTACTCGCCGCCGCGATCGACGTGTAAGACAGCGATGTCGTTCAGGTGGCGAAGTGAGCCGCCAAGCATACCCCCGCCATGACAGCTAACCCCAAGGCTTCGGGAACGGTTTTCCAGCGAACTTTCGACCACGTCGGTATCAGCAGCAGCGACGACACGAGTAGCCGCGACGCCGCCAGAACGAGACTCAGTCCCACGCTTCCCTCGCCTACTGCGTTAACGGCGATGCGAACCCAGATAGCTGCTGTCGAAACGGCGAGAATGCCAAGGGCTAAGACGATCGCAACTTGAATTTTAGAAGGACTTCGTTCCATCAGTAGTGATACTAAGGGTGATATAAGCCAGACGGAAGGCGATCGCCACCCGTTCTAACCGGTAAGCTTAAGGGTGAATTGGACGTTTAGCAGTAACGACACCTATGACCGACGAAGCGATTACTCCAGCCGTCAGCGATCGCATTTGCAAGCACATGAACGACGACCACGCCGATGCTGTGTTGTTGTACGCTCGCGTGTATGGCGATCGCCCCGAGGCTACATCGGCTGTCATGGAAGCCATCGACCCGCAAGGGATGAACCTACGCGTCAGAACGGACAGCGATACCGTTCCCGTTCGTATCGGGTTCGATCGCGATCTCAAAAACGCAGACGATGCCCACCATACGCTAATCGATATGCTCAAACAAGCCAGAGCCAAAGGACGATCGTAGGACGCCGTCATCTGAGATCGCTTGGACGTACGACATACCTCAAGAACCTCCCCCACGGCGATCGAGATCGATCCCAAAAATGCGACGCGATCGCCGGTGTTGAGGGGGGCGATCGGCATACTTTAAACTTTAATAACAATATTTAGTTGGTCTTGTATTTTAACACTGTATTTTTACAGTATTGTGATTCCGAGTTTCCGTATACCTGCGTAAGATTGCGTAGGTAGGCGATCGCCTAAATTACTGATAAGAGCGTAGCTTGTCTATTCGGTAGTCATGAGGAGTAATGCTACTTTGGTTTTTGAATCCTTGCCACGGAAGGATTGTGACCGACCCGCATCATTAAAATGCAGCACTACCATTCTATCGTTGGGGTGAACACTGTCGAGCGATCGTCAACCCAAAAAAAGGGCGATTCCCGAAAGAATCGCCCAGCCGAACCAAGCAAACAACTACAATTCATCAGCGGCCAACATTTGAATCAGCCGAGGCGTTCCGGGGTCGAACCCTCCCATATCCCAAGACAGCGGATCGTTAGGATCGACCAACGTAATTCGGTACGGTGCCAGAGTGACATAAACCGCCTTCACGTTCGGATTCACCTTGCGGCGATATTCCGCCAACGCCTCCGTCGGGTGACGGCGACCCGCCCAGCTTTCGCTGTCGGTCCAGAAACAGATGACGTCTGCTTTAAAACTGTGACGAATCGCCCAGTCGTAAGCCACCGACGCATCCGTTCCGCCGAAGTTCTGGTTGCTGACCTTACTCAGCGCAGTCCCGAAGGAATCTCGACGAGAAATCTTTAAATCCTTAAAGTCCGTCGAAAACCCACGAATGACGTAGTTTTTCTCGGCTTTCGCCGTCACCAACGCCATCGCCGCTGCAATTTCGCAACAGGTCAACCCCACCGAACTGACGGTGTAGGACGACATCGAACTCGAGATGTCCACCGCGTGCAGAAACACCTTTCCGGTTGGTTCCATCACCTCAAAGGACAGTTCCACCGCTTTTTCGAGAACGTCCACCACACGCTGAACTGGAGTCCAGGTTTTCCGACTGCGTCCGAGGCGACCCCCAGACTGGTAAGTCTTCAACGCCTTCAAGACATCGATCGGGTGAATGCGTCCCCGTCGCAGGTGCGTCGCAGAGTTGAGAACCGTCTCGACGCGATCGAGATTCTGACGCGTTCCCGTCCCCAGAACCCCTAACTCCGTCAGAGATCCCAGGTTTCGCAACATCGCCCCGATCGGCATTCCCTCAAACAGTAGCTGCCACGCTTGCGCGTCCATATTACCCACTGGGGCAGCCATTTCGTGAGTCAACCGACCTCCGACGATCGCCTCGTGGGTGCGATCGGGATGGCGTTTGAGCCATTCGTACCACCACACCTGCGCCAATGCGTCCGACGGTGGCGTTTCGGGGAGTTCGTCCCATCCTTTGACGACCCAATCGAACAAGCGATCGTGGTCTTCCGTCAGGGGTTTGACGTGGAACAGGCGCAACGCGTCTCGGTGAGAAAACCCATGACGTTGCTGATACTTCAGCAGTTGATACGCCAAGCGTTTCGCGTCGTTGCGAGACAGCCAAGACTGACCGGCTTCGCGCACGACTTTCCCGAACCCGCGTACGGATTTCGTGTAACTCAGCCATTCATAGAAGTGGCTTCCCGTTCGCACGACTTTCAAAAAGATGTCCGAAAACGCCTGTTTCGCCGCGCGAGATTCACCCATCGACAACAACACCAGCGCAAAGATCGGCGCACTGTTATTGAGCGATCGCCCGTCACTGGCGTAGACGATTTCACGAGCCACCCGTTCCGGGTTTTCATCAATCGCCTGAAACAGCACGTCCACAAACTCGTTAGTCAGTTCCCGCTTGTTCGCGTAGTACGTACTTTGCGCCGTACCCACCAACAAACAGCGACGCACCATCGCCCACAGTCCCGCATCGAACATATACCCGCCGGACCGTCCGCGAATCATTTCCTTTTCCCGCCCCGGAATCGGCTGACTCTGAGGCGTCCGCGTCGGCTGCGTATAAAACTTATAATTCATAGATCGCCTCCTCACCATTTCCGGGCAAAAACACTTCCAAACCTGTAAAAAAACACAGCGTGACTATTAGTTGGTGCGTGACGCGGAAAACCTCACGTTACTGTCAACACCAGACATTTTATGACCGCGTCACACACCCTGTCACTCTTCACTCTTCCCTCTCCACTCTTCCCTGAAAAGAGGGGGGTGGAGCAGGAGTCGAACCTGCAATCTCCGGGCGTAAGGGAATAGGTGTTCGACTAAAGAACGATAACCCTCAACGCATCGTCCCCGAAGGGCAAAATTTGGTGCTTTTCCACTAGCAACCCACCCCATGTTCAGTGAAGAGGGAAGAGGGAAGAGGGAAGAGTGTTAGGAGTTTTCTCGGCTAGTTTTTACGATGGCAGATAAAATTTTAGAGATTTCGTCGGCCTCAGCATAAATGCTGTTAAAAGCGTCAACATTGATGTAACCCGTCTCTTTGAGAAGAGATGGCCAATATTTAGTTTCCAGACATTCTTTGTACGCGATGGACATTTTGGCAGCAAATTCAGCCTTAGAAAAAGCGCCTTGAGCTTCAGCAATATTCCCCCCAACACTCGTTCCACTTCTCAAAAGCTGCTTAGATAATGTCTGTTCGTGTTTCTCTCGAACCAGATAGTTATAAGCATTAACAATCCGAATTGCAAACTTAAACGCCTTATCATAAACCTGACTCTTCACACTGACACCCCAAAACCATCACTCTTCACTCTACCCTCTTCCCTCTACTCTGAAAAGAGGGGGGTGGAGAAGGATTTGAACCTACTAAACCAGCGATAATCCTCGTTACATCGTTCCTTTCGGACAAATCACTTAACAAGGACATTTCCACCCCATGCAAAACAATTTTTAGCGTATTTTAAAGTTGGTTGGCGTGATGTGTGGCGCAGTAATACGAAATTTACTGGATTTCAGTCAAATTTTTAGCTGCGTCACACACCCTACCCTGTCTCTTCACTGCTCACTGTAAACGCGGCGGGAAGGACTCGAACCTCCAACCTTTCGGTTAACAGCCGATAACCCTCATTCTGCGTCTCCAAAGAGCAAGTTTTGAATAAGGAATGTCATTGCTCTACCCATTGAGCTACCGCCGCATAATTGGCTCCAAACAATTCAAATGTTTTAGGCAAATTTGTGGACTAGAGATGTTAGAGAAATGGATTTTATTCCCTCTCTAACATCTCCGTTGGAGCGCGATAATCCTCAATACTTCGTTCCCGCAGGACAAGCACCGTACAAGGATGGTTCGGTGGCTCCCTTTCGGATAACCACCCGCATTTGTATTATGTATGTAGTATGCAAGAATGTCAACCCCTCGATCGCACTTTTTTGAAAGTTTTGAAAAAAAGTTGCCGTTTGGTGTTCGTTCTAAGGGAAAATCTGGGTAATCTAAGGCTAGACCTAGAAAAATGGGAAGTTGGCACGGTCAAACTCAGCGAGTGGGAGATTTTGCCCTATTTTTCGCATCATTGAGGTAGTTTTCGTGCTGACTTATCCCAGTTGCTGCTTGTCCCGATCGCACCTGGGACGAGCGATCGCCCGTTCGTTCAGTAACGTCTCGAAACGATCGACTTTCCCGAAATCGAAGCGTTTTCAGAAGGTCTAAGGTGCGAACGAACGTTACTCTTCGCTCCTGTTAATGACATCCCACCGTATCGGTGGGATTTTTCTATGGCAGAGTTGGCATGAGTTCCGTGGCGTTCTCAGACAGCACGAACGCACCCCGAACGCCGTTCTCTATCGTCAGTGGCGATCGCGGCCGAGAAATCGTTTGTTAGAATCGGTCAGACTTTATTGAACCCCAAGGTGTGAGGAACAACGCCATGAAATCGGCAACACAGCTTTGGCTCAGTGCCTTCAGTAGCCTAGCGTTAGGGGTAACGGCGGTGAGTTACGTCGAGCCTGCCTCGGCTCAAGCCGCCTACGGCAGTTATGTCGGCGTCGGAGGAAGTGTCGGCTTCGGAGACGGAACGAATGCTTCGGGAGCTGTGGCGTTTCGCTATCGTATTCTCGAACTGCCGATTTCGTTTCGGACTCAGTTACTCGTCGGTAGCGGCGTGGCGATCGTTCCCACGGTATCTTACGATATCCCGCTGAACTGGCAAACAGAAGCCTACATCGGCGCAGGCGTTTCGTTTACCGGAGGCGACGAAACCCCGGTTGGCGATTCGACCGCGTTCGTATTACAACCCGGTATCGATCACGCGCTCCCCAGCAGTCAACTGACGGTGTTCGGTAACGCGATTATTGCCTTCGACGGCTACGAAGACGGGGGAAGTGGCGTTTCCGTGCAAGGTGGCGTTGGCTTGCAGTTTTAATGTCTGAGGGGTTCGCTGACTAGATCCCCGGCATCTTGGGAGATGCCGGGGATCTGACGATCTGACCGAGTATCTGGCATGGGGTTTCGGCGCAATACCCAACAATTCTCCAATTCTCGAACTGTCGCGCGATCGTACCGATTCCGTAACATTGCGGATACGTTGGAACTATCGTTTCGCAGCATCACCAGAAACGTCTATGTCATCGCAGCCTCGCCGTTCCCGAGATCCCAAATTTCCCCAACACCTGAATCTAAGCGTCGATCCCTCCCATCCTCGCTTTCTCGACGGACTCGACGCGTGGCTCGAACTGGGCTTGATCGCCGACGAACAAGTTAAATTCTTAGGTCAGCGATATCTCTCCAGTGTCCTCCCCGAACCCACTCGTCCGCCGATCCCAAAACCCCTCGTACCGTCGCCGACGCCGCAACTAACGCCAACCCCTCGCAAACCCTCCCGATTGAGTCAGTGGTCTGAGGCATTAAAAGAAGAACTGAGCGTTCGTTGGCTGCTGTGGTTGGGAGTGTTCGTCGTCCTGGTATCGTCGGGATTGCTGGCAGCCAGTCAATGGGAACGGTTTCCCGCCTCGGGACAATACGGCGTGTTGTGGGGATACACGATGCTGTTTTGGCTGGCGAGTCGCTGGACGCAACCTCGCGCAAAACTCCGTTTGACTGCCCAAACCCTGCAAATTGTGGCGTTGTGTCTGATTCCCCTCAACTTTTGGGCGATGGACGAATTCACTCTCTGGCAAACGCTGCTGGGGATGGGAACGATGGCGATCGCCACTCTATCGCTGGGGGCGATCGCTCTCGCCAGTCAAGAACTCGATCGCATCGATACGGTACTGCTATTACTGCTAAGCGTACTACACGGGGGAACCCATCTCCTGGGAGTCCCCGTCGCGGCGGTGTACGTCGGAACCGGGATCTGGATTCTAACCGCTGGCTGGCAAACGACCCGAAATCCGTCACCGGGATTGCTTCTGTTTGCCCTGGCGACACTCTTCGTTCGAGCGTTACCCGAACTGAACGCCTTGGGGTTGGCGTTGGGATTGGCGGGATGGCGTCTGACGGAACTGCCGAATCTAACCAAACGCGGACTCGTCGGCGGTATCGTCATGGCGGCGGGGTTTGCCGCGTCCGTCGTATCGCAACCCTGGCAAGCTCTCGGCGTCGTGGTTTCGGCCTTGCATCGACTGTTCGATCGCCTGTGTCGTTTCGGTAAACATCGCGATTTGGCGATGTTGCTGGGGGTGGGACTAATTGGCTACAGCTTAGCGGGGTCGATGTTTCCGCCAGAGGCGACGAAGCCACTCCTCGACGGGTTAGGAATTTCTGGGGCGACCTTCGCCTCGATCGGTCTAGCGGGATTTCCCTATTTGTGGGCAATGTTGGGGATAACAGCATGGTTGCGCCGTCGAGATTCGGTCAGAGACACCGAACTGGCGAAGTTTGGCGACGTGCTGGCCTTGGGCTGGGGAACGTTTCTCGTCGCGATCGGCATGGCGCATCCGGGAGTCAGAGCGATCGCCCTCGTCTTATCCGCTTCGACCCTCGGTATCGTCACCCACCGTCGCTATCCGGTGCAACAGTTGGCCTATGTCACGCAAGGTTTGGGAATCGCGGGGTTGGCGTCGCTGCTGTACTGGAAAATTCCTACCTTATCCCTGTGGGATTGGGGAGAAATTGCCCTCGTTGCGACCTTACTGGAATGGCTAGGGGCAAACTTACCGCCCCATCGCACCGCTTCGGCGTCATCTTCGCTGAAAACGCTCTGGCAAACCAGCGCCTGGTATGCCGGATACGTGCTGGGAAGTTTCAGTTTTCTGGTATTTCTGGCCGCGACCGAACTCGTCCGTCCTTCGTTGTGGGTGTTGTGGTGGTGGGCGATTCCCGTGGCGTTGACGGCGATCGCGCGGTTTGGGTCGCCTCGCTATCGTATTTTGGCAGCCCGATCGAGCATCGGCGGTGCGATCTCCGCCCAAGCCTTAACCTACATGGTTCCGGGGTTGCGCCTCGTCAGTTTGGGCATCGCGGCGATCCTGATGTTGGTTAACGTGCGCGTCTTGAAGCGATCGAATCCGGCAACGGTGGCGGTGGGATTCGGCGTCGTCTTAACAGTTCTGACGCTGTGGGAAGCCTTTCCCCTGACCTTTGACGGTTGGCTGGTCGTGGGGGCGATCGCACCCTTGGCATTGTGGGGACTCTGGCGTTGGCGAGACTGGCGCGGCGGCGGACTGTCGGCGTTGTACCTTCCGGGGACGGACGCCTGGGCGATGGGATTGTGTGTCTTGGAACTGTTCGTGTTAACGCTGCACTCGTTTCTGGTGTATCAGCGATGGGCGGTCGAACCCTCGGTTTGGGCGATTTTAGCCTCTGCTGTCACCATCGGGGCGATCGCCTTTCGTCAAACCCCCTATCTCTCGAACTGGGGCTTATACGGTTTGGCTTGGGGGTTAGAAGTGTTGGCGGTGGAAACCTTGGGCGTTTTAAATCCGTCTTGGTTTGCCCTGGCCGTGGCCAATATCGGCTTGGGATTGCTGAGTCAGGTGTTTGGAGATTGGTGGTTGCGTCGTCACGGCGATCGCGATCGGCTTTACGGCTTTTATGCAATTCCGATCCTGTACGGTATCGCCGCCACTCTATTTCGATCGACCCAATTCGGCCCGCAAACGGGACTGATTACCCTGGGATTTTCCGTCGTTCTGTTGGGTCTCGGACGGCGAGAAGCGACGTTTAAACCCTTGGTGTATCTCGGTTTAGCGGGGGTTTCCGCGTCGGCTTACGAACTGTTGTGCGCCCAACTGGGGGGATTGGCAACGGGCGATCGCTGGGTGTCTGCGGCTGCCTTAAGCGTCGGTATTCTCACTCTCTATCGCCGTTTGCTTCCTCAACTGGCGCGGTATTTCGGACTGGTTCCCGGTACGGTGAAGTTGTTCGCCCATAGCCATTGGCTCATAGGAACGGTATCTCTGGCAACGGCCGCCGCCTTTCCGGTGAAATTGCCGTGGCTGGCGTTGGGGGCAGGCATCGTCTTAACTCGTTATGCCTTAGTCCAAGGACGCCAACCCAACCGTTCGAGCGTTGCCGCCTTGTGGGTGTATTTAGGCGTGTTACAAGGCTTGGGGATTTCGACCTTTGCCGTTGTGAGTTTGGGATGGAACAACTTTCTTTTGCCCTGGTACGGCGCGATCGCGGCGTTACTGGCCTACTTTTTCCGCATTCTCCCCTGGCAAAGTTGGGGTTGGCCGAACCGTCCCTGGTATCGGGTTTCGCGGGGTTTGCCCTTGGTGGTGGCGTGGGTGACGATCGAAACGATCCATCCGGTGAGTTTGGGGGCGATCGCCCTGTTTTACGGGGTGTTGGCGATTTTAGAGCGATCGCTGCGCTGGAGTTATATCGGAATCGGGGTGTCGAACGTTTTGCTATTTCGCGGCTTTCGGGTGTGGGACGTTGAAAACCTGCTGGCGTGGACGACACCGCCGATGTTGTCTTTCCTTTACCTCGCAGCCTTCGATCCCGCATTCCGCCAAGGAAAACAGCGATCGTTCCGCCATCTGTTCCGTATCGCCATCTTAGGGGTGTTTTTCGCCGCCGCCTACGAGAGTACGCCTTGGCTAGTCGTTGCAGCCTTGAGTTTGGGGTGTTTGTTGCTGGGGGCGATTCTCCGGGTGCGGGCGTTTCTATTCGTAGGAACCGCCGTATTTGCGATCGCGATTTTTCATCAACTGGTTCTCCTCGGCGCGATGTATTCCTTCTCGAAATGGCTGGGCGGCCTGGCGTTCGGCTTAATTCTGATTTGGGTCGCCGCCACCTTCGAGGCCAGACGAGAACAAATCGTCTCGGCGTTGCAAAATTGGTTGGCAGTTTTGGAGTCGTGGGAGTAATACTCCATCCTTTTCAGCTTAACCGCTAGGAGCCCCGCACTGTACCCGAAGGGTCAGTGTCGGGTCGTTGACGTTCTCCTCGAATTCCGATTTCATTTTAAAAGAATTGAAGAGATGAGGTGAGGAGGTAAGGAGGTAATGTGAAATCTCCCTCTCCCCTTCTCCCCCTCTCCC
>NZ_JAQNCQ010000341.1:0-14227 GCF_028368005.1 Geitlerinema sp. CS-897
GTTCCAGAGCGCGATCGTAACTCTCCAATGCCTCCTCGTACCTGCCTAAATCATTGAGAGCATTGCCTCGCCCGTTCCAAGCCTGGTAGACATCTGGATTCAGTTCCAGAGCGCGATCGTAACTCTCCAATGCCTCCTCGTTCCTGCCTAAATAATAGAGAGCCACGCCTCGGTTGTACCAAGCCTGGTAGAAATCCGGATTCAGTTCCAGAGCGCGATCGTAACTCTCCAATGCCTCCTCGTACCTGCCTAAATCATTGAGAGCATTGCCTCGCCCGTTCCAAGCCTGGTAGACATCTGGATTCAGTTCCAGAGCGCGATCGAAACTCTCCAATGCCTCCTCGTACTGTCCGGCTTCTAAACAAGCTTTCCCCCGTTCGTACCAAAATTCAGCGTTCTTTTCCCCTTCACTCTGCGTTTGTGGGGTTTCCTCTCCCAACTCCCCGTAATTCTTCATCTCCTCAGACACCTCAAACCCCTCCAACATCAAAACTGCACCTAATCCCCACGATGTCCCGTTGAACTCCCCTCGGCGGAGGAGAAGTCCGTCGGAACCCGCCACGAACCCACGCCCACAGCCGTTTCAGCCAACGCCGCACCCAATGCCACATGGTCGAATTTGGAAAAATCTACGGTTATACGATCGATTATGGCAGCCGAAAAACCCCAACGCCATGCCAAACCCCCCCGACTGGCGCAGTAGACTGTAGGCTGAGCAGGTTGAGAAAATCAGTCGCCCTCAGCCGCGAATCGAGTCGTTCTATCCACCCGACTCTTGTTTTTATTAACCTGCGAATTCGACGAAGCAGAAATCGCGATTGTCAAAAACTCAATCCAGAGTCTCGAACCGTCAAATAACAAGGTCAAACGATGGTTTTCACCACTTCTCCTCGCTGCGATCGCGTGGTTCTCCACAACCTAACCGGGCAGCAATTTGAGACCCTCCTTCAAACCCTTGGAGAATCTTACGGCGTGCGTTTTGCGTTCGATCGCGGAACGCTGGAAATCCTGAAAACCTGTCTCGATATCGAACGGTACAAAACTCAAATCGGAACCATCATTAAAGATATCGCCGAAGTTTTAAACCTTGAATACGACTGTTTGGGTTCGACAACCTGGAAACGGGAAGCCAAACTCGCGGGAGTCGAACCCGACGATTGCTTCTACTTCCAGAACGAATCGCGAATTCGCGGATTATCTCGCTTCGATCTCGATCGCGATCCGCCGCCAGACTTAGCCTTAGAAATCGACTTAACGAATAAATCGCTCGATCGCCTTCCCCTCTACGCCAGACTCGGCGTTCCCGAAATTTGGAATTACGACATCGAACGCAAAGAACTAACAATTTACCAACTCGACGCGGACAATTATTCCATCACCGAAACCAGTTCTATTTTTCCTCAAATTCCCGTTCGCGAAATTCCCAAAATTCTCGATCGCCACCGCCAAGACGGACGACTCGCCACTCGTCGGAAAGTCAAAGACTGGGTTCGACATCAAACTTCAGAGTCAATCTGAATAGAATTGACTAGGTATTTATATGTTTACATTCTCAAATCCAGACTTCTTCGAGAAACCCGATTTTTGTCTAAATTAAATTGTAGAATTAAATTAAAAAAGCAAAAATCATGTATTTATATATTAAAATAAAATAAAATAAAATAAAATAAAATAAAATAAAATAAAATAAAATAAAATAAAAAATAAATAAATAAATTAAATCGATTAAAACCTCCTTGAATTACAACGATAAAAACAGAAATTATCGTAATAAGGAGACTACCGAATTGTGTGCATCGACCACGATCGCCTATTCAAAACCCTCTTATCGACGTTCTTCTGGGAATTTCTCGATTTGTTCTTTCCTGCGATCGCCGAAGAGATCGAGCGAAACTCCATCGCCTTCCTTCCCCAAGAAGTCTTCACCGACATCACCTCCGGGGAACGCCGAGAAATCGACGTATTAGTT
Organism: Geitlerinema sp. CS-897; assembly: GCF_028368005.1. Lineage (NCBI taxonomy): Bacteria > Bacillati > Cyanobacteriota > Cyanophyceae > Geitlerinematales > Geitlerinemataceae > Geitlerinema > Geitlerinema sp. CS-897. Next base: position 1,970 of record NZ_JAQNCQ010000341.1, read on the forward strand.
CGAGCGAAATTCCGCCAACAGGACAGCTTTTTCCTGATTCACACCGAAGCCCAAGCCTCGGCGAAAACCGGATTCGCCCGTCGGATGTTCCGTTATTTCGCCAGATTAGATGAAATCTACGGTTTACCCGTCTATCCCATCGCTCTGCTGTCCTACGACATCCCCAAACGCCCCGAACCGGACATTTACAAAGTAGAATTTCCCGATGGAGAAGTCTTACAATTTCGATATCGGGTCGTACAATTGCGGTGCGTGACGATCGATCGGTTTAACGATTGACACCCGATTTTTCAAGTCACGCACCCTACACCTGGCGAGACTTTCTGCGACAACCCAATCCCGTCGCGGCGGCGTTGATGTCGAAAATGCAAATCGCCGAGAGCGATCGACCCAAAGTCAAAGCCGAATGTCTGCGGTTGTTGGTGACTTTGCGGTTAGACCCGGCGAAAACGGCGTTGATTTCAGGTTTTGTGGATACTTACCTGCGGTTGAACGCAGTGGAGGAATCTCAGTTTAAAGCCGAGTTGAAACAGTTTGATTTGTTAGAGGAGGAACGAACGATGGAAATCATCACCAGTTGGATGGAACGCGGTATCGAACAAGGCTTACAGCAAGGTTTAGAGCGAGGGTGCGAACGGGAAATCTCGTTAGTCCTGCGTTTGCTCGATCGCCGTTTGGGAGAGGTCGATTCTCAGTTGTGCGATCGCATCTGTCTACTTCCCCTCGACGACATTGAAGCGTTAGGAGAAGCCTTGTTAGATTTTGAAACCGAAGCCGACTTAATCGCTTGGTTATCGCAATATTCTGATAAGGAAGCTTAAGGTTTGTAAAAAATGAATATTTCCAAAAAATAGGTTTTAAAAAAGCCAAACATCACAACTTAGATTTAGCAGTAACTAAAACCGATGCAGCTTGCTTCGCTCGTACTGCTACTTCTATATTATGCTGCATCATTGCCACGACAATAGCTCCTTCAAACAAGAGTATCAACTGTTGTGTTAAAGTCTCTGGATCGGAAAGCTCGGCAGCTTTTACCAAGCTATAAATGTAGTCGAAAATTGCTTGCTGGTGGTGTAGAGAGACTTGATAGCCAGGATGCTCGGGATTAGCTAATTCAATCGTCGAGTTGATAAAAGCACAGCCGCGAAAGTTTGGCTTCTCGAACCATTCTTGCAACGCATCGAAAATTGCCAGAACGCGATCGCTCGGTTCCGTTGCCAATCCTTCTACCGTGGCTTTAAACCAGATTCGCCAACGTTCGTCTCGTTGTTGAAGCCAGGTCGCAATCAGATCGTCTTTAGACTTGAAGTGATTGTACAACGACATCTTCGCCACCCCCGATTCAGCAATAATGCGATCGATCCCGACGTTGTTCACCCCTTCTTTGTAAAACAACTCTGATGCAGTAGAAAGGATGCGATCGCGAACTGAAGGACGTGAGGATTTGGTCGGTGTCATCGAGGGATTATGTAGACAAGTCTGTCTGTAGTATATCGCGATTTTGTATTCCTCACCACACGCGAGGCGATCGCGGGAACAGCAAGGGTACATCTCAAAAATGTAAATTCATCGGATACAAGCTGACCTACTCGATCGATCGACGGTTCCCCGTTCCCAGATCCGCTGCTCCCAACCTCAACCAACCGTCTGTTTCAGCAAACCCTAAAGATCGATCGCGATCTAAGATAAATAGGTATAACTGCGAAGACTGCGTTCGTAATTTTGCAGCAACCGTTGCGATTCCTCGATCGAGATTTTACCCGCTTGTAACGCCGCCTCGCTGGACTTGCGGATACTTTCGAGCATATCCTCAGCGTTGTACTCGACATATTGCAAAACGTCCGTCATCGTATCCCCTTTGACGAGGTGTTCGATTTGATAGCCGTTGGGAGTTAAGTGAATGTGAACCGCGTTCGTATCGCCAAAAAGATTGTGTAGGTTCCCCATAATTTCCTGATACGCACCGACGAGGAACATTCCCAAATAATAGGGTTGGTTTCGTTCCAGGGGATGGAGTTCTAAAATTGACTTGGCGTTGAGGCGATCGATAAAGCGATCGATCTTCCCGTCGCTGTCGCAGGTTAAATCCGCCAACGTTACTCGCCGCGTCGGTTCCTCATGAAGACGATGAATCGGAAGAATGGGAAAGAGTTGATCGATCGCCCAACTGTCCGGCGCTGACTGAAAAATCGACAAGTTCATATAATAAATCGACGCCAAGGTTTTTTCGAGATCCTTCAACTCCTTGGGGATGTCGTCGCGATCGCGCACGATATCGTAAACTTTTCGACAACACGCCCAATAGAGCTGTTCGGCTTTCGCACGTTCGGTAATGCTTAAATACCCGAAGCTAAACAAACTCGTCGCCTCGTCTTTAAACTGAATCGCGTCGTGATAGGCTTCTTGGAAATTCTCCTCGTGAATCGACGCGTAAGTTTCCCGCAGATTTCGTAAAATCAAATGTTCTTTGTTTTCCGAGAGCGGAGGAACGTCGCTCGGAGCGTCGCTGCTTCCTAACACGTCGAACACCAACACCGAATGATGAGAAGCGATCGCCCGTCCGCTTTCGCTGATCAGCGTAGGAGCGGGTTGGTTTTTCTCCTCGCACGCCTCTTTCACTTCCGCCACAATATCGTTGGCGTAATTTTGCATATTGTAGTTTTTCGAGGCGTAAAAATTGGTCTTCGAGCCGTCGTAATCGACCGCCAAACCGCCCCCTACGTCGAGATAGTTCATGTTCGCACCCAACTGCGCCAACTCCACGTAAATCTGACTGGCTTCGCGGATGGCGTCTTTAATGGCGCTAATGCAGGAAATTTGCGAACCGATGTGATAGTGCAGCAGTTGCAGACAGTCGAGCATTTCCGCATCTCGCAACCGTTGCACCGTGGCCACGATTTCCGAGACATCGAGGCCGAATTTCGCGCGATCGCCACTCGAGCCGCCCCAGCGTCCGATTCCGCGAGCTTGGAGTTTCGCGCGAACCCCCAAGACAGGTTGAATTCCCAACTGTTGACTGACGGCGATCGCGAGATCGACTTCTTCAGGTTGTTCGAGGACGACGATCGGACGATGACCCAAACGCGTAGCTAACACGGCTGTTTCGATGTAGCTGCGATCCTTGTAGCCGTTACAAATCAAAAGCGCACCGGACGTTTTGAGCGTTGCTAAGGCCACGAGCAGTTCCGGTTTCGAGCCAGCTTCGAGTCCGAATTGATGTCGGTTTCCAAAGCGCACCAAATCTTCAATGACGTGGCGTTGTTGGTTGCACTTGACGGGAAACACGCCGCGATAGACGCCAGGGTAGTTGTAGCGAGCGATCGCTTTGGCGAAGCAAGCGTTGATACGTTCGATGCGATCTTCGAGAATATCGGGAAAGCGCAGCAATAGCGGGAGTTCGAGGTTCCGTTTTTTTAACGCTTCGACGAGTTCGTGCAAATCGAGAGATCCGCCGCGATCGCCTTGAGGAGAAACCGTCACGTGACCGGCGGCGTTAATTCCAAAGTAGGGGTCGCCCCACCCGTGAATTCGATAGAGTTCTTCACTGTCTTCGATCGACCATTGATGAGAATAGTGTCCGTTGTTGTCCAACGATTCGATCGATTGTTGGGGCTGTGACCCGACCATATCCCTCTCTCCTCACGAAACCGTCGAGTCAACAGTGTAGCGTATTCAGCCAAGGGAGATGGAGAACAGTCGCCAGCCTTTTACAGTGAACAGTGAGCAGTGTTTCAGTCACCAGTCACCAGTCGCCAGTGAAGACAGGGAGCGGGGAACGGGAAACGGGGAACGGGGAACAGTTAATAGTTTCTCCCCGGCTCCCCCTCTCCCTTGCTCCCCGGCTCCAGAAGCTCCCCTGCTTGTTTCTCAGGGTGCATCTCACTTTTGCAAATACACGAGTTCGTCAATTTGTCAATATCTTCCTCAAGGACTGCTAGAAGGGGATTTACTACTTTAAGTATTTATACTTATCGCAGAATTGAGATGCACCCGTTTCTCAAATCAGAATGCTCGTCGTGACAGCATCAGTATCGGTTTCGGGACTGGCGGTGGTTCCGTCGCGTCGATGCTGAACCGCGCTGAGATAGCGGTTCCAAAAGAGTTTTACCGTACTGGGGTTGACGCCGACCAGTTGTGCGATCAGTTCGTGGGGAATCTGGCGCATATCGCGATAGGACAACCATTTCGACAAATGGCGCAGAATTTTGTAGGCACGGCGGAACGAGGACGGATCGCTGATAATAGTTTGTAGCTGCGAGATTTGTCCCATGCGGGTTTGTAGGGCTTTCGTGCGAGACTGGTGGGTTTCCGGGGCGTAGAAGCGAATTTTACCGGCGACGTAGACGCGGGTACAGTCGATGTCGTAATAGCCGCCCACGAGCGCACCGGGCGGAATCCAGTCGGAGTAAAAGCCTTTTTGCAGGATTAAGCCGCCTTTCGAGTCAGGCGTCAGAGCCAAAATTTGTCCGCTTCGCAAGAGAGAAAGTGGAAGCGAGATCGAGAGCGCCTGTGTTTTTTTGGAAGAGTCGTTGACGTTCGCTTGCATGGCAACCCACCTAACTGCCCGAATCCGATGTGCCTCTACTTGTTTTTACCCTATTTCCTACATAAATGGGATAGCGATCGATCCCCTTTTTCTGAAAAAATACGGAAATCCTCAGTCAAAAAACGATCGCCGATCTCCGATCTCCGTATAACTAAGGGGCTTGCCGCCCGTTTTCGATCGCGTAGAAACGATTAAAGATTTCATGAAGTCGATCCCGAAGTTCCCGAGACGCGATCGCCCCGAACTTCAAGCGTCCTCGCACCCTGGACGAGTCCACCCTTTTGCCGTCGTTTCGTAACGTTTTGTTACTCTGGCGCGGGAAAACCAAACCCCATCTGTTGCGGCCAACCTTCTCCCCTACAGTCAGACTAGATCTCAACGAGTGCGGTTCCTAAGGGTCTATCGGCAACAACAAATCCCACGGTAGCGATCGCGTGCGACAGTGGGAGAAAACGATACAAACAGATAAATGGAATCGATACGCTCTGACTGAGACTGAGTCGGCGATCGCCCTAAATCGCTCGAGTCCTTACGGTCTCGTCGTCTCGTTTTTTACCGCCGAGAAAAACAGGAACTGGCAGCACCTTAAGAGAAGAAGACCCTCTAGCTGCCGTCGCTGCCGCCACGACTGCTACTACAATCGTGAAACTTATTCTAATTCTATTGTAATGTCATCGATCGGCGATCGAAAACCCCAAGTCGAGGAGACGAAACAACTTTACCGAATAATTACAATCGAACGCCGAGTGTTTCGAGGCAAACTTCAACTTTCGAGCGCGATCGACCCCGAAACCCACTACCAAAACATACGATTGAGAAAAGGGCGAAACAACTTCAACTCGTCCGGTTCGCAATACTCCCGTGGGAGCAGTTCTCCCAACCGCCGTTCGATCGCCTCAATAACGGTCTGAATCTGACGGGATTTCGGCCGTTTCGCCTGTGGGAACTCGATCGCGTCCCCAAAGCGCAGCGTCAGAGTTTTACGCAAATAGAGATCGTGAGTTCCCATTAAAGCGATCGGGACGATAGGAACCCCCGATCGCAGAGCGTAAGTAGCGACGCCCCGTTTGAGGGGGAGGAGTTTGCCTTCCTCAGTTCCCAGTTTTCCTTCAGGAAACAGCAACAACGAGTCGCCGTTGTTAAACACCGATTGCACCGAGCGATCGAGCTGACGCAACATTTCGATCGAACTCCCGTCGGGAACGTCTTGCTGAATTTTCTCGGCCAACTCCGCCAAATCCTCCCGTCCCAACTTCGCCCCAGCAATCACCGCTTTTTCCTCTTTCCACCAACGATGGAGAGGGATAACGCCCTGCGCCCACTGTAAGATCGTCCGTTTCCAAGGAGCGTTGTAGAGCGATCGCGCGTCGCCGAGAACGTAACAATAGGGAGACGCCGGTAACTCCCCTAAAATCAACAGCGGATCGATATGATTGAGGTGGTTGGACACCAACAACACCGGCCCCTCGGGCAGCAGATGGGCATTTTCCACCTTCACCCGAAACAGCAAACGCACCAGCGATCGCAAAATCCAGCGTCGCAGTCGTCCGTCAGCGCGTCGAGGCGGTTTGCCAGTTCCCATCTCTTGCGTGATATCGAACGCCTCTTCCGTGGCTTGGCGCACCTCGCGATCGATCGCCGCTTCCCATCCTTCCCGGGCCCGCTGCACTGTATTGGGTGTCAACGGCGGTAACGACTCCGGTAACGACTCAGACAACAAACGTTCGGATGTCGGTTTGGCAGCGACGGTCATCTTCAAATCCCCTTCAGCGATCGGTGTGTTACAGCCTTAGATTACGAAAGTTTGCCCCCCGAGATCTCCTTCATTTCGCACAGTTTCCCCAGTGTCACCTTTCCAAACAGGCGATCGCGCTTCTTTCTCCCCTCCTCCGCAGACAGTTGTGAGATTGGCACGATCGCGTCCGTCTCGGCGTTACCATAGGATCTCGTTCCCCCACCAGTTTCATCGCATTACCGCTTATGTCTTTCGTCGGCCTGCACATCCACAGCGACTACAGCCTCCTCGACGGTGCCAGTCAACTGTCACCACTGATCGATCGCGCCTTAGACCTGGGGATGCCCGCGATCGCCCTCACCGATCACGGCGTCATGTACGGCGCGGCGCAACTGGTGAAACTCTGTCGCGGCAAAGGCATCAAACCCATCATCGGCAACGAGATGTACGTCATCAACGGCGACATCACCAAACAAGAACGACGCCCTCGCTACCACCAAGTCGTTCTCGCCAAAAACAACCAGGGCTATAAAAACCTCGTCAAACTCACCACCATTTCCCACCTCGACGGATACCAAGGAAAAGGCATTTTCGCCCGTCCTTGCATTAACAAAGACTTCCTCGAACAGTATAAAGAAGGACTCATCGTTACGAGTGCCTGTTTGGGGGGCGAAATTCCCCAAGCCATCCTCAAAAACAAACCCGACGTCGCCCGTCGGATTGCCAAGTGGTACAAAGAAGTATTCGGAGACGACTTTTACCTGGAAATTCAAGACCACGGGTCTCAAGAAGATCGCGTCGTCAACGTGGAAATCGTCAACATTGCCCGAGAACTCGACATTAAGATTATCGCCACCAACGATTCTCACTATATTTCCTGTAACGACGTAGAAGCCCACGACGCCCTGTTATGTATTCAAACAGGAAAACTCATCACCGAAGACAAGCGCCTTCGTTATAGCGGCACAGAATATTTAAAAACCGCCGAAGAGATGGCGCAACTGTTTCGCGATCACCTCAGCGACGATGTAATTCAAGAAGCGATCGACAATACCCTAGAAGTCGCCGAAAAAGTCCAACCTTACGACCTCTTTGGAGATACGCGAATCCCCGACTTTCCCATTCCCACTGGACATACCGCCGACACTTACCTCGAAAAAGTCACCTGGGAAGGACTGCTCGATCGCCTCAACGCCAAAAGTCACGCCGAACTGAAGCCCGAATATAAAGAACGGCTCGAATACGAGCTGAAAATGATGCAGCAAATGGGCTTTTCCACGTACTTTCTCGTGGTTTGGGATTACATCAAATTTGCCCGAGACAATAGCATTCCCGTAGGACCCGGACGGGGTTCGGCGGCGGGATCGTTAGTGGCGTATTCGCTGCGAATTACCAATATCGATCCGGTTCACCACGGCTTACTCTTCGAGCGATTTTTGAACCCAGAACGGAAATCTATGCCCGATATCGATACAGATTTCTGCATCGAACGGCGGGACGAAATGATTCAGTACGTGACGAACAAGTACGGAAAAGAAAAAGTCGCTCAAATCGTCACGTTCAACCGCATGACGTCAAAAGCCGTGTTGAAAGACGTGGCGCGGGTGTTGGATATTCCTTACAAACAAGCCGATGTTATGGCGAAAATGATTCCAGTTTCTCGGGGTAAGCCGGAAAAATTAAAAGTGATGATTTCCGACGATACCCCAGAACCAGAGTTTAAAAAAGCTTACGATACCGACTCCATCGTGAAGCGTTGGCTCGATATGGCGATTCGCATTGAAGGAACGAACAAATCGACGGGCGTTCACGCGGCGGGGGTGATTATTTCTGCCGATCCGATCGATGAAATCGTGCCGCTTCAATACAATAAAGAAGGTAGCGTGACAACTCAGTATCCCATGGAAGATTTAGAGTCGATGGGAATGCTGAAAATGGATTTTTTGGGATTAAAAAACTTGACGATGATTCAAAAGACTTTGGATCTCATCGAGCAAACTCAAGGATATCGCATCGACCCAGACGATTTAACATCTCAAGAACGAAAAGCCCAATCGATCGCCGCTCGCAGCGAAGATCGCAAACTTCCAAAAGATATTCAAAAAACCTATAAACTGTTAGCAGACGGGAAGTTAGAAGGCATTTTTCAGCTCGAATCTTCTGGGATGCGTCAGGTGGTACGGGATTTGAAACCATCTTGTATTGACGATATTTCGTCGATTTTGTCCTTGTATCGTCCCGGCCCGTTAGATGCGGGGCTGATTCCTAAGTTTATTAACCGCAAACACGGCTTGGAGGCGATCGAATACGACCATCCCATGTTGGAGTCGATTCTTCAGGAAACTTACGCCGTTATGGTGTATCAAGAGCAGATTATGAAAATCGCTCAAGATATGGCGGGATATTCCTTGGGAGAAGCAGATTTGCTGCGTCGCGCCATGGGTAAGAAAAAGATGGCGGAGATGCAGAAACATCGCGGTATTTTTATCGACGGTTCGGCGAAAAACGGGGTCGATCGAAAAACTGCTGAAGCCCTCTTCGAGCAGATGGTGAAGTTCGCCGAGTATTGCTTTAATAAATCTCACTCAATGGCTTACGGATATGTCACCTATCAAACGGCATATCTCAAAGCAAACTATCCCGTCGAATACATGGCCGCCCTGTTAACCGCCAACAGCGGCAGTCAAGACAAAGTTCAAAAATATATCGCCACCTGTACGAATATGAACATACAGGTGGAACCGCCCGATATTAATCGATCGAACGTCGATTTTACCCCAGTTGACGGAAAACGCATTCTCTTCGGACTCTCGGCGGTGCGAAACCTCGGACAAGGGGCGATCGACTGCATCCTCAAAACGAGAAACGAAGACGGAGAATTTGAATCTCTCCCCGATTTGTGCGATCGCGTCGAACTCCACGCCGTCAACCGCCGCGCCTTAGAAGCTCTCATTCAATGCGGCGCCTTCGACAAACTCAACCCCAATCGCAAACAACTGATGGAATACCTCGATACCGTCATTGATTGGGCGCAATCGCGAGCCAAAGACCGCGCGATGGGTCAGTTTAACCTCTTCGACCAAATCGGCCTCGGTGGCGAAGAGGACAATACCCGCGACGAAAACGGTTTCGACGGACTCCCCGAACCGCCCCAGGTTCCCGATTTCGAGCCGATGGAAAAACTCAAACTGGAAAAAGAACTCCTCGGCTTCTACGTCTCCGACCATCCCCTCAAAGCCATTCAGCAACGCTCCCGACTTCTGGCACCGATTAGCCTCAACGAACTCGGCGATCGCCCCGACAAAACCGCCGTCAGCGCCATCGTCATGTTGAGCAGCCTCAAACCGATTATCACTAAAAAGGGCGATCGCATGGCGATCGTAGAAGTCGAAGACCTCACCGGAGGTGCTGAAGGCGTCGTCTTTCCCAAAGCCTACGAACGCATCGGTCAAATGTTGAGCGAAGACGCGCGACTCATCGTCTGGGGTAAAGTCGAGCGTCGCGACGATCGCCCGCAATTAATTATCGAAGATGCCGAAATTATCGAACGGGTGCAGATGGTGATGGTGAAGTTAACCCCGGAACAAGCCGGAGATATCCAAGAACGGAATCGCCTGCGGGACGTGATTCGCACGCAAGTCGGAGACAACACAGATGCCAAAGTTCCCGTTATCGGTGCGATCGCCAGCGGACACCAACGTCAGTTCGTACGGTTGGGGGCGCAATTCCGCGTTCCCGACTGCGACAGTGCCGTCAGCGCCTTAACTCTAGCAGGGTTTCCGGCGCGACCTTATACCCTGGCGCGATCGTGACCTCAACGGAGCAAGGGAGAGGAGGAGAGGGGGAGAGGGGGAGAGGGAGAGCAAGGAAAACACTGTTCCCTGTTCCCTGTTCCCTGTCAATGCCCAAGAACGACGCCCGGTCAGGGTGGTATCGAGACCTAGAATTCAGCTAAAACTGATACCATAGCAGATCGAGCGTGCGGTTAGCGTTCGCCCTGCTGCCCAAAGCCTAGCTGCTTATCAAAAATTTTGGGTCTAAAACCCCGCCCTTCTAGGGCGGCTTTACAGAGGTCTGTCCACAGCTTCCATTTCTTGCTACAATTTTCGGGTGAGGAACAGGTAACTAACCTCCTTAAAAACCTGGCATCGAAAGATGAGAACCGATGATTACTGAAGTTTGGCGGTTCCACACGGAAAATAGCTCGTGTGGGTAAAAGCTTCAAGCGTCAAGCACGGAGACTCAGAATTTTTGAAGAACTCCACTGTACGGTCGGGCAGACCGGAACAGGCTCTCTGAAATGGGAGCGAACGCTTGGGGAGATGAAGATTTCTGGACATTTGGCTTACGGGTCAAATATGTAAGTCTTGTCGTTGAACCAAGAATCCCCACGCCGTGATAGCTGGGGAGTGTCAACACGATGGAAGGAGGAAGAGTCCTTGTCTCGCCGCTATCTTTTTACTTCGGAGTCCGTCACTGAAGGACATCCTGACAAAATCTGCGACCAAATTTCCGACACGATCCTCGATGCACTGTTGGCAGAAGACCCCAGCAGTCGCGTCGCGGCGGAAGTTGTCGTCAACACTGGCCTGGTTTTAATTACCGGGGAAATCACCTCGAACGCCAAGGTGGACTTCGTGAAGGTCGCACGGCAGAAAATTGCTGAAATCGGCTACACTGACGCGGAAAACGGCTTTTCTGCCAATAGCTGCTCGGTTCTCGTGGCACTCGACGAGCAATCGTCCGACATCGCCCAGGGGGTGGACGCTGCCCACGAACGACGGGAAGAAGCCAGCGACGCCGAACTCGACGCGGTCGGTGCCGGAGACCAAGGGTTGATGTTCGGGTTCGCCTGCGACGAAACCCCGGAATTTATGCCCCTACCGATTAGTTTGGCTCACCGCCTGTCTCGTCGACTGTCGGCGGTGCGGAAAACTGGGGAACTGTCCTATTTGCGCCCGGACGGAAAAACCCAAGTCACCGTTATTTACGAGGACGGTAAACCCATCGGGATCGATACGATTCTGATTTCGACGCAACACACGCCGACGATCGACCATCTCAGCGACGAGAAGTCGGTTCGGGAGAAAATCAAAGCCGATTTGTGGACGGCGGTGGTACAGCCGGTGTTCTCGGATATCGACGTGAAACCCGACGATCGCACTCGTTTCTTGGTCAACCCCACCGGAAAATTCGTCATCGGCGGTCCTCAAGGGGATTCGGGCTTGACCGGTCGTAAAATCATCATCGACACTTACGGCGGCTACTCCCGTCACGGTGGCGGTGCGTTCTCCGGTAAAGACCCCACGAAGGTCGATCGCAGTGCGGCTTACGCTTGTCGCCACATTGCGAAAAATATCGTGGCCGCTGGCTTGGCGGAAAAATGTGAAGTTCAGGTCAGTTACGCCATCGGCGTCGCTCAACCGACGAGCATTTTTATCGAAACCTTCGGCACGGGTAAGGTGGACGAAGATAAGTTGCTCGAAGTCGTCAAGGAAAACTTCGAGTTGCGGCCCGCTGGCATTATTCAGACCTTCAACTTGCGAAACCTTCCCGGCGATCGCAACGGCCGCTTTTTCCAAGAGACGGCGGCTTACGGCCATATGGGACGCCCAGATCTCGATTTGCCTTGGGAACACTTGGATAAAGTCGATGTGTTGAAAAAGGCGTTCAGTCCGGCCGTATCGGCTTCGGCATAACGTCTGTTTCGACCCGTTTCGCGGGAGTTTCCAGCCTGGAGCGTCGCTTCAGGCTGATTTTTTGTGGAGACCAGCCAGAACGCGAAAACTCCTCGACTGTTGCAGCGATCGCCTCTCATCCGTTTGGCTTGAGTTAACTTGACATACTCCCCAGCCTGAAGGCGTGGGGATTCTCCAGACCTCACGGTTCTAGATTTCTGGTTCGGCGACAACCCTTACTACCCATTGTTGCCAATAAGTACCAGAGGGGTTTATCTCCCCAGACGTTTTCCCCATTA